>CAIVEC010000026.1 GCA_903904875.1 uncultured bacterium
TGGATATTATTAATTCTGGCTGTTTTCCTGGTAGCTGTCGGAATAATCTTGTCAATTACCAGCTTACTAGTGGTAGCAGGTATATTGTTTGTTATAAACCTCTCTTTGTTCCTGTGGATACGTACGATTACAAAATTCAAGCTACAAAAGAATTCACAAGTAAAAGAACAACAAGTAGTATCAGAAAAAATCTCACCCCATGAAGAGGTATACAAATTTGATAAAGAATTACCTGGAACGGGGAATATCTTAAAATTTGATAACGAACTCATTCACATTAGCTTTAAATCAAAAAGCGAAAACTACGTGTATAGTTGTCAAATAAGAGATATATCTGACTGGTCGTTTATTGAAGAAGGAAATGTAATTCTTCAAATAGATATATCACAAATGCCAGTCAGCGAAAACATTATCAGTAATATGCGATGGTTAAAAAAAATTCCATTCAAAACGAATTTTGAAGATGTTACTTGGGATAAAAAATATCAAGATAAAAGATTTCGAGTGAAAATTTTTGAAAAAAAAATATCTCAGGAAAAGAAAACAGCATAAGCAAGGTCTCTCGATATTCGAGGACCTTTTTTTATTTCTCTAGAAATTCTCATATTTGTTTTTCTATCTCATCCATCTTATCATCAATGAGATTTTTTTCTTCTTTTTTGAAAGGGTGGAGGACATAATCAGCGACATCCTCTTGATGAGCAGGTCTATCAATACCGATTCTGAGTCTCCAAAAGTCTTTGGTTCATATCTTTTCTATGATATTTTTTAATCAGTTATGACCTGCACTACTTCATCATAATTTCAACTGAACTTTACCGACGAGTAAATCAATATCGTCATGGATGACGAGAATATCTTTCTGCTCTATCTTATAAAAATTTGCTACCATGCTCAATGCTCATCACGAACGATTCATAAATTCCATAGGCTTCAAAAAGATTATTTTCTGACCATCAATATTCGATTCAAACATTTCTCATTTCCGTGTATTCTTATATTCCCGTTTGCCTAATTTTTCACGATCGACAAAATCATCCACAACCATGAATCAGATATTGTGTCTCGTTTTTTCGTATTCTTTACCTGGATTACCAAGTCAGACAATAAGTTTCATAGCTATATAAGAAAATAATTAATCGATAATATCCTGCATTTCAAAGAATTCTATGATATCTCAGATTTCTATTCTTTTTCCTGTCGTCACTTTGATCCCGCATTCATCTCATTCACCGACCTCTTTGACTTCATCCTTGTTCTTGTGAAGAGAAACTACATGACCGGTACAGAGGATATCTTCGCCTCTCATGACCGTAAATTTCGGTTTGCCATGAAGTTTTCCGAAAATGACTCTTCCTCAGATAGTCATATCCTTGTTTTTGGTAAAGAAGACTCCAAGTACTTCAACCTTTGCAAACATTACTTCATGTTGTTCTATTTCCACCATTCCGAGAAGCAATTTATTTAAGTAATCAGTAAGTTCGTAGATGATATCAAAATTTTTCATCTCTATCTTCATCGCATCAGCCTTCTTTTTGAGCATGGCGTTCATGGAAATGTTGAATCCCAAAAGCAATGCGCCCGATGCCTGAGCCAATGAAAGATCAGAATCAGAGAAATATCCTACATTCGCTTGGATGATTTTTATCGTCACATTTTTCGGTAACTGGATTCCGTTGACTGCTTGCTGGAGCGCTTCTAAACTACTTGAACCATCAGATTTCAAAATAAGCTTAAGTTCTGCTCCGAAAGTACCAGATTGTAATTGTGAGATGAATTGTTTAACCACTGACTCGCCAGAATTATTGCTGACTTGTTCTTGGATAAGCGATATTTTTTCTTGCGCTTCTTTTTCGTTCTTCACTACTTCAACGATACGTCCCGGTTCCGGCAAATGCGTGATACCAAGGACCTGCACAGGTTCTCATCACGTAGCGGAAGTTATGCTTTGTCATTTTCGGTTCTGCATTCTTCTGATTTTTCCTGTAGTATTGTAGGCAACGATGATATCTCAGATTTTAAGCGTTCATGTCATGACGATGATAGTGGAAACTACTCCTTGTTTAGGATCGGTGTGTGCATCAACAACGACTCCCACGGCAGATCTCTTAGGATTATATTTCAAATCAAGCATTTCCGCTTGGAGAAGAACAGCTTCGAGAAGCTCCGGTATTCATTGTCCTGTCTTGGACGAGATACCTATCATAGGGACGTCACCTCACCGATCTTCTGGAGTGAGTCCATGTTTAGCGAGATCTTGTTTGATCTGCTCGATATTTTTTCCTGGTTTATCGATCTTGGTGATGGCGACGATAATAGGCACACCGGATTCTTTAGCATGTCAGATAGATTCTATCGTCTGTGGCATCACGCTATCGTCAGCGGCCACAACGATGATAGCTATATTCGTAAGTTTCGCTCATCTGGCTCTCAGACTGGTAAACAATTCATGTCCTGGTGTATCTATGAAACATATCTTTTTGCCATTATAGTCTACGACAGAAGCTCAGATGGATTGAGTAATCCCTCCTGCTTCGCCTTCAGCGACAGAGGTCTTTCTGAGGTAATCAAGCAATGACGTCTTTCCATGATCCACGTGTCCCATAACGGTGACAATAGGTGACCTAGGAAGTAAGTGTTCAGCATCTTTATCCATATCAAGTATCGCTTGCAAATCTCCGCTCATGAATGTCTGAACATCGACTTTATTATCATGTTTTTTGACGATAACACCAAATTCTGACGCAATCAATGCTGCAGTATCGAAATCCAGTGAAGCAGTGACAGAAGTCATGATCTTATTTTGGATCAATTTTTTCATAAGTTCCGGCAATGGCACTCCCATCTTTTCAGAAAACTCCTTTACGGTAATTTTGTCATTGATATATATCTCGATTTTTTTGACTAAATTCGCTGAAGTAGTAGCTGCCTTATGTATTCTTGGTGCAACCTTAACTGGCTGTACAGCCGGTTTAGCTTGCTGGAATGGCGGTTTATTATGCTGGAATCACGGCTTATTGAAGGGTCTATGCTGCTGATCGCCTCTTTGTGGCGGCCTCGTTGCAGGTCAGGCAGGTCTGAATGGTTTAGATCATTGATATCCGGTCCTTGCAGGGAATTGTTTGTCACCGCGTTGAGGAGCAGCATTTCTCGGTCTGCTTGGCCTACTGACAAAAGAATCATCTCTTCTTCCGACTATATGAGGTGCTGTACGTTCAACTTTATCAAACGAGAATGTCGCACGTCTAGGTTTTTCAAGGACAATACTTTCTTGCTGTTCTTCTTCCATACGTTTTTCTTCCTCTTTTTGCTTAGTTGCCTTATCTTCTTTTTTGAATCCCAATCATGACAAAAACCCGCCTCATCACCCTAAAAGCTCATCAGCTTTGAGTACTTTGGCGCTTGTGTCTTTTTCCTTAACTGGAGAAATCTTATCTTCTTTTATTTTGGAAGAAGTTTTAGCCTTTGGAGCTGTTTTTACGGAAGTCTTTTTAGCTGCTGGTTTCGCTGCTGACTTAACTGGTGTCTTTGGCATATATGAAAAATAACATAAAAATGTGCGAATATACTACATTTATAGACTGCAATATCAAGACTAAACAACTTAATAACAACCTTTTTTATTTTAATTTTTTTAACAAATCCACCCTAACCCTCCTTTATCAAGGAGGGGATGTTTCTCCCTTGATAAAGGGAG
This sequence comes from uncultured bacterium, assembly GCA_903904875.1. Taxonomy (GTDB): domain Bacteria; phylum Patescibacteriota; class Gracilibacteria; order Absconditabacterales; family Absconditicoccaceae; genus CAJBLF01. Next base: position 3,698 of record CAIVEC010000026.1, read on the forward strand.
ATGAAGAGGGATTTGTTTGTATTTGTAAAATTTGCTTTTTTTCACATTTCTGGATATACTTATATAAGGACTAAACGCCTAAGCGAATAAACGACAAATGATCGCTTGAGCGTTTGAGCGTTTTATCATTCATTGTTCGGAAATGTTCAGAGTTCATAGAGTTTGATCTAATAGTCTATCAGTAAGGAACCTTGTTCTCTTGTTTTTTACGATAGTCCTAGGATTCGCATCAGTGATTACTTTGGCACAGATAACTATCCCTTCAGTCATAGATAACGCACAGCAAATTATAGGCAGAGTGACTATTACCCAAGACGGAACAGAAAACACACCAACATATCGAGATTTTAATAACGATGGTAATGGAGCTACATTCATCAGCGGTTTACAGAACGCATGAACATTTTCATGAAAGGTTCTTTGAATAGATGATAATGGATATCTCGTTTATACATACAGCAGCAACCTAGTAACTTCATGAGGCGGAGGAATGGGATGAAGTTGAGATACCTATCGGACAGGAAATGGAAGTGATATCTGGAACACTAATACAAGTAACGTCGGCATCGGAACTTCTATAATGAGCGGTAAATTACACATCACAAGTTCAGCTCAGACAGAATTATATCTGGAAGAGACTAACGCAGGAAATGCTGCGAACATCAATCTGAAAAATACAGTGAATACATGGATGCTCGGATGATTTTCAGACAGATTTTATATTGGTAATAATAGTTTTGCTTTTCTCAATATCATGACATGAGGTAATGTCGGTATCGGAACTACAGGTCCCAAAGCCACATTGCAAGTCGTAGGAAATTTTATAGCAGGGGAGTATAGTAACACAATAACTGGTACTGACTCTAGTATCTGATGATGAGATAGTAATCATTTATATGGTAGTTGATCATTTATCTGATGAGGACAAACTAATTCATTACAATGAGATAATTCAGTTATTGTGTGATGAGGAATAAAAAATCAGATAATAAACGGAAATAATTCATTTATAGGTGGTGGATGATGATGATCAGCTACAACAAATGGAAATGTCATTAATTGAGCTGATTATTCTAGCATAGTATGAGGATATTCGAACAAAATTTACAATACTCAGTATGGATTTATTTGAGGGGGAGAATCTAATAGTATAACATGACTATCAAACGATTCAGTCATTCCAGGATGAGAGAATAATAAAATACAAGATGCAACCAATAGTTTTGCAGCATGAATAAAAGCAAAAATCATTGGATATACATATACTTTTGTTCGAAATTCTGATGAAAACAATGATTTTCTTGCATGAAGGAATAATAGCTTTCTTATTAGTGTACCATTTGTATGAGGAGGTCAATCACCACAAGGATGAGTCGGTATCAATACAAATAATCCACAAGCAGCATTGGATGTCAGTGGAGATATTTTGTGACAGAGTATTTTGTGACAGAGTATAAGATTAACAAAAGATAACGCATGAACTTGATGTAATGCAGGAAATTTAGGACAAATTATTTTATCAGGAACAAGTTTTTATGGTTGTGCATGAGGAAGCGGTCGAAAACAATTAGATAACTAAATCATATAAAAAAAATCTAAAAAAAAATCTGAAAAATATAGAAAATATTCTACCTTTCACTTTCTACTTTCTACCAATTGAGATTGACTTTTAATAGCAAATCTATATACTATTTTTACTAAAAAAACAAAAATATAAATCTAAAAAAAATAAAAACCATGAAAACAAAAATTCTTTTCTTTTTTTTGCTGATCTTTAGCATAAGTAGCTGGATATCAATAAGTTACGCAAGTGTACAACATGTATACTTAAATAACACAGGTACTACAGAATGGCATTATTTTTGTAGTGTGGATACAGTAATTGTTCATAAACCAAGTATTGCTATGAATTCTATTTATTGGGATCCACCAATTGGTCCTAATATATCTGGACAAGATTCAGTTATTGTAACTAGTACAAATACAGGAATATGGCATTTTTATTCGGATGAAGTGGATAAATATATATATATATTCATTATTTCATCTCCACCTGTTGAACCTGCCTGTATGGCTAACGACACCAGTTTCTGTACATCTACGTTCAACCTTCCGTTGAACGCTCAGAACAATCTGCCTGGCGGACACGCTTCTACTTACTTATGGTCAACCGGTGCAACAACACAAACGATTACCGTAACCACACCTGGAACCTACACCGTAACCATCACCAATGCTTGTGGAGTCGGTGTCTATGACATCAACGTGACCCAAGCGAATCCTAATGCTCCTCATCTTGGAGCAGATCAGGTATTTTGCTGGGGGAGCGGTTCAGTTCTGGATCCATTAAGTACAAATGTAGCATCGTATCAGTGGTCGACAGGAGCTACAACTCCTACGATTACCGTGGATACTACCGGTACCTATTGGGTCTATCTGGTTGATAACAACGGCTGCAGTGGCAGAGACACAGTTCAGGTGACTACATTGGTTCCTATTGATGCACCAATCTGTTATGTTGAATTCGATACGCTGACCTGGAAGAATAATATTAACTGGACCATCAACTTGCCAGGCAACGCTGACTCGGTACGGATCTACAAAGAATACGGATTGAATTTTCTGCCCATAGGGACAGTTTCAAAAACAATCAATCATTTCTTGGACATTGCTTCTACGCCACAATCGCAAAGTTACAGATACAAAATAGCTGTAATTGATACCTGCGGTAATGAATCTGAATTGTCATCGCCTCACAAAACCATCACATTGCTGAGCGTATATGATCAACCAAGCAATATCTACACATTCAACTGGTCTTTTTATGAAGGGCTTGTTGTATCATATTATTACCTCAATGGTATTGATATATCCAACAATGTAACACAGATTGCTCAGGTAAATTGGAACATTGATATGTACAATTACATCAGTCCTAATCCTGCCTTTGTAAAATATTACATCGGGTTTGAAACTCCCGATTGCAATGCAAAGACCAATGTGATAGTCAAAAGTAATTGGGTGATTAAAGATTCATTGCTTACCAGTGTTCATGAAGTGGGAATCATTCCGTTCAGTATCTTTCCCAATCCAGCCAGTGACCAAGTAACATTACAAATTGATGCTACCGACTTTCAGGTGCAATTGCTTACCACGCTCGGACAGGTAGTCTTGTCTGAATACAATGTGAAAACATTGGACGTAAGTAGTTTATCCAAAGGTCTGTATATCATCCAAGTTACCGTTGCTGGTACGGTCAGTAAACAAAAGATTATTATCAATTAATATGAATCCGGGAGTTTTTCTTCCGGATTTTTTTCGTTGCATTTTTTTTTATTTTCCATATTATATTGAGACGCATTGAAAATTTGAAATTTTTTTTTGAAAATTTTCAAACGTCGAAATTATACCGACGACTTTAGATGCTTAAATCTTCGAACAAAGTGAAGAAGTTTAAGATTTCTAAAGCAGTTCGGTGCACCTATACATCCAAGTTTTTTATACTTTCACATTACAATGGAAAAAAAGTAAAAAAATGAGCGCATGCGAACTATGACATCCAGCTCACAATAACGCCTAAAGAATATGAAGACACCAAGCTTATCATGCTTCAGGAGTTCCAGAAAGATTATGAAGCGCCAGGATTCAGGAAATGATCTGCACCGCTTGATATGGTTGAAAAGAACGTCAAACCGGAATATATATCTATCGGAGCATACGAAAAGTTGATTAATATCTGATTGCAGGAAATTTTGAAAGAGCAGCCGGATCTCAAATTGATAGGGGAGCCGTACGATCTCAAACAGGAAAAGAAATGAGAAAATACCATCATCGATTTTAAATTGGATATCTTTCCGGAAGTGGAAGTGGTGAACAACGACCGAGAGAAACAGTCGGTGACTCCTATCGACAATACGGCTACCAAAGAAGAGATCGAAGGGACATTGATGAACATCAAAAAACAATATGCTGATTATCAAGACGCGGATAGCATCCAACTCGATACCATTTCCAAGATCGCCCTCGAATATCTCGATAAGGAAGGGAAGGTGATCCATACAGGCCATACCTATATAGGCGAACAGGAATTCGCGGAGGATCCATTTTTCCCTGCAACATTCATCAACAAGAAAAAAGACGAAGTGATAGAGCTTGCTCATGATGAAAAGAAACTTCCTGCAATCCTTCACAACAAAAAAAGCGATGCTCAAGCAGAGAAGATCAAGCTCACTATCAAAGACATCAAAAAGATAGTGTTACCGGAGATGACGCCTGAGATGCTCAAAAAACTCTTCTGAGACGATACGAAATTACAGAACCAAGAAGATCTAGTCGCCTATATCAAGGATTCTATCGAACATCAGAAATACGATCAGGAACTTATCAAAAAGATAGAAGGCGTATTGCAGAATCTAAGAAACAAAGCTATGAAAGTAATAATCCCGCAGACATTGATCAACGAAGAACTCAAGTCAAGAATTCAGAATCTCGAACAAAGATTGGGCTGAAAAGAAAAGATGGATGCATATTTCAAGAACATGGGAGACGAGAAAGCGAAAGCGTTCTTTGAAGATATCACCAAAGCGGCTGAAGAAAGCTTGGAAAAATTCTTCATCCTGCAGAAATTCACGCAATTGCTCAATCTGGAAGTCGATCGGAACCAATCAGCGCACATGGCCGTAGAACAGAAACTCTACGATAAGCTGCTCAAAAGCGACGGTACGGAAAAGAAAACAAAGAAACCGCATGATCACTAAACTCAAGTGCTAAGTTTTAAGTTCTAAGTGCTAAATATATGATGATAAAAGAAAAAAGTTTTGAATTTGCTTTGGATATGATAAAACTTTATAAAACATTAGTAAAAAATAATGAGTTTATTATTTCTAAACAACTATTAAAAAGCGCTACGAGCATATGAGCAAACGTAGAAGAAGCTTCAGCTGGTCAAACTAAAAAAGATTTTCATACTAAAATGACCATAGCATAAAAAGAAGCAAGAGAAACTAGATATCGACTTCGTCTTTTGGACAAGAGTTCACTTGTTGATATATCTCTGAAAAAGTATTTGATTGAAATAGAAGAAATTATTAAGATTCTTACAAAAATAGTCAAAACCACTAACGAAAACATTAAAAAGAAAGATACTTAATACTTAGCATTTAGCACTTAGCATTTGTTTTATGTTCAGATTCCTTCAAGATCTTATAATCTATCCTTTCGATCCTCACAAGGAAACGAATAAGTTTGCTGGTTTTCTCAAAATGTCATTTAAAGACTATCCGGCTTTTCTCCGGATCAAACCGAATATCAGAAAGATCATAGCATTCCCGTTCATGATGCTCTATTATATTTTCAGAAGTAAAGAAAAGAAGAGCTAAAACGCTCTTCCTTTAGTATATAAATCCCCGAATGGGGATTTTTTTAGTCTAATTTCACTTCTTCATAATTTTCTTGAAGATATTTTCTGGATTTTTGGAGGATAATTTTCACCTTATCAGAATCGGAAAGATCTGATTTTGAAATCTTTATCTTGGTGCTTACATAACGATTGTATCCATATTCCTTAAGCTTTTTGAGAAAGGTAGGCAACTTCAAGACTCCATCACCAGGCAAGATATGTCATTCGCCGATTTTGCTTTTATCGGAGAAATAGATGACCGCAAGATACGGAAGGAAGTCTTTCATCTTTCTCAAGAAATCACTTTCAAAAGCGTCAGAATCAAGGTTTGAAATATCTAGTCCTATGTAGCAGAGATATTTTTTTACGATTTCCACCATATTGCTGAAACGGTATTTCGGGATAGGCAAAGCGAAAAGACTTGAATCTTCAGGATTGATGATAGCAAAATGGATGCCCTTATGCTCTTTCCTTCGCTTCAATACATTGTCAGTGATAAAGCTGAATGTCTTGAAATTAAAGAATTTTGGAGCGTTGATAGCGATAGTATCAGCACCAAGTTCGTAACACAAATCTATAGCCCTGTTGATTTCTTTATCATTGAGATTGTCGGATGTCTGGATGACTTTGATAGGAAGTTGGTAGTTCTCAGAAAGTTTCTTTACGTAATCGATTTTTCGGGAATCGAAATTTTTCCGGATAGCGAGATCTATGCCATCAAATCATGCCTCTTTAGCAAGTTCAAATACAAGATCCAATCAATATCCAGAAAGTGAATCTGTACTGAACAGACACATTGATTTTTTAATATCCTTCGGATCATCTGTCGATTTTCCGTCTTCCATATCAAAAAAGAAATCTTTTTTGATTGATCATAATTGTGTGTCTTCCATTGGTTTTTCTTTTTTGTTTATCATTGTTTGTAATATAAACAAACTAAATCATACGCTAATTATACTGTTTTTGAGTATTTTTGCAAATTTTTCTATTGGTAGAAAATCTTATCAAAAATTTATACAACAAATTTTAGTAGCTAAGTTTGCACCCGGGTGGAAAATGTAGCTATTTGGCTTAATGGGCTATTTTATTGACTATCGCACCCGGGTGCTACTTGAGGTCGATAGTGAACAAGAAAGCTCTGTGGTCAGATCCTGGCAGAGTAATAGTTTTAAGGCTTTGTACAGCAAGCGACGGAGTAGTCCATACATGATCGATATGTGCTTGAAAAAGCGGAAATTCCTTGAATCTTCGGGTAAAGAGAAATGGGATACGTTTAGTTTGATTTTCCAATTCACCGGAAAAAGCTGTAGTCAAGATATCATAATACGGTGATCGAGGTGTCACATTAAAATCTCCGACTACCACAATATTATCAAGCTTTCTATCAGATTCATGGTTCTGGAAATCCTGGACAAAACTTCTGAGTTGATTATTCCTCATCACAAAATGATCATAGCTATCAGGCGAACTGGTATGTACAAGATAAAAATAGAGTTGTTGACCGGAATATACCAAAGAAAAATAACCGTATCTCCGCATTCATTGAGGGAAATCCTCAGCTTTGTTAGTGAGCGGATATTTGCTGAATACCATGCTTCCTACAAACGTTTTGGATCGAGTGGTATTGTTGGTGTAAGGATATTTAGCTTTCAGCAAGTCCTTGAGATGTTCATAATGGTGGTCGGCAAATTCTACGAACATGAGCATATCGGGATCATTGTCAGAGATAGTCTTTTTTATTCCTTCATAGTTGATATTGTCCTTATGGATGTTTGCAAATAAGATTTTAAGACTTCATGTCTGTACTTCTTGAGTAAACGGTTCGGTGACATAGAAATGATTGAATTGCTTGCTATACCAAAAAAACAGGAAACAGAACGCCAGAAACGATACGCCTCGGAAATAACGATGAGCAGGATGCTGATATCCCGCTTTCATCTTCTTTTTGAGATATACAAAGCTTATGATAGCAAACACACAGCTGATTGCAGCGATATACGGCAAAAAACTTATAAGCAATTCGCTTGCATAGTATCCAGGAAAAAAGAGCGGAAAGAGAAATATTAAAACCGTAACAAATATCGTAGTAATCATAATATACACCAAAAAATAAACACATAATAGGATACAAAAAAGAGGCGATTATGCAAACAAAAAAAGCTGTGTGAAAAACACACAGCAATACATAATTAATTCAGTTAGTTATCTGGAAATAATAAACTTTTTCTCTTATTTCCATTTTTGTAATGAAAGGTGATGACATGCATCGTACGATCTTCTTCATTTATATGCAGAAGAGATTCAATGACCTTGCCCCTTTTTTTTGTTTCTCCAATGAAAAATTTGGTACCTGGTTTAAGGTTGAGAGTGTCTTTACGGACACCATGCAAACATCCCGCAGGATTTCCGTATTCTTCACTAATTCTTTTCTGAGAAATTTTGCGAACGTTTACATACTTCTGAGAAACTAATTCAGGAATTTCAGGTTTAGATTCTTTGGCTTCTTTCATCATTAGAAATAATTTTTTAGAGTTAGTTTTTTTGTTTTTGAGGTAAAACATATACTCTTTTATGTAAAAAATGCAACACTTTTTTTAATTTTCATTGACTAAAAATACCAAATCGCTACGCTAAAGTCCATTTAGTCGGAAAACGGACGGAAATATGAAATTCCACATCCTCATCTTCGGATGCCAGATGAACTACGCAGATAGTGCAAGGATCAGAGCAGTGCTCACCAACTGCTGATTTTCGTATACGGAACACATCAAGGATGCAGACATCGTGATCTTCGATACCTGTTCCGTCAGACAGAAATCCGAAGACAAGATCACCGGAAAATTAAAGACAATCAGACCGGATCAAAAGGTACGGATCACCTGATGCATGATACAACACGTATTAAGACAATGAAAAATGAATAATGAAAAATGAATAATGAAAGTAGGAAATTTCTTATGAACTATAGTAAACAAAAACCCGAAAATATTGTGATTGACAACAGAAGAAATCAATAATCTTTCACCTTGATCCTCATCCCTTGTTCCTATAAATAACTTTTTCAACCCTGTCTTTCATAATCTCACCAAGAAACGGAAAAACATAGAGCTGATGCGAAGAATTGATGATACAGGATTTCTGCCATTGATATTGAAGAAGATATGCTATAAAATTTCATACGACCAGGAATTGGTCAATGAATACGAAAAAATCATTCCTACCTGAATTGCTACTTCTATGAATTTACATCAAACAACCGCATATATACCAATTTCCACCTGATGTAATCAATTTTGCTCATACTGCATCGTTCCGTATGCCAGAGGGCTGGAAAAATATTTTTCCGTAGAACAGATTGTAAACGAAGCGAAAATATATCTGAAGAATGGAGCGAAAGAAATCGTTCTCTTATGACAGATCGTGAATAAGCATCCTGAATTCGTTACTATCGTCAAAGAGGTTTTGAAGCTGAAATGACTGAAACGATTGAGATATACGTCGCCGTATCCTACCTATTATTCTAAAGAATTGTTAGCCTTGCATCAAAAGGAAGAGAAGCTATGTCCGCATATCCATATGCCGTTGCAGTCAGGATCTGATTCTGTTTTGAAAAAAATGTTCAGAGGATATACCGTCAAGCAAGCGAAAGCATTCATCGACAATATCAGAAAACTCAAAAGAAACATTAGTATCACGACAGATATCATAGTAGGATTCCCCGAAGAGACGGAAGAGGATTTCCAACAGACATTAGACCTCGTGAAATACGGAAACTTCGATATGATCTACATCTGAATCTATTCTCCGAGACCAGGAACTTTGGCAGAAAAAAATTATCCTGATACTATCTCACGTTCGGTGAAACGGGACAGACGAAGGAGACTCAATGATCTTTTGAAAGACATTTCATGCAAAAACAATGAAAAAGAGATTGGAAATACGAAAGAGGTACTAATTAACAAAATTAGTAAATGAATTATTGAAGGATATACAGATAATATGAAACAGGTTCTCATTGAATGAAAAAACTCCGCCAAAGTAGGGGAGTTCGTTCGTGTAAAAATAATGAAAGCAGTACCGTTCAAACTGTATGGGAAAATTATCTAGTTACTCATTTATTAAAATCAATGCCTCTATTGGTAAATACGGCTTCTATTATTTCTGCATAATTTGGTGCAGCATCAAAAACCGTAACAAAATCAGGATAATAATTTCTGTATACAGCATTGGTTATAAAGATAGTGCCTATCAATTTTTCATCGTGGAGCTTGATTAGCTTTTCATTTGCAGAACCATTAAAAAGCCCTGCAGTTATTACCGCATTCACGCTATTCGGTGTTCCTATTTTCCACATTTCTCTAACTAATTTATCAAAACTCCCTCCTGTATCTAGGATATCATCATGAATTAATATATCTCTTCCTGTTGGGTCTCAAACAATGATAATTTTTTCAACTGTATTATTTTCTTTTTTAGATCTTTTTTTGATGACATTGAGATAATCTAGTCATAAATCCTCAGCAATTGCGTCAGTCTTTTTATCTCATCATTGATCCATACCAGAGAGAAGAATATCAGACTTACCTAAAATTTGTACAGCTCTTTGAACAGCTCGTCAAGTATGGAGGTTTACACATTTGGTAATTTTATTTCCTTTAAAAATAGCCGAATTATGGACATCCATAGTCACATAGTAATCAGGGGAGAGTTGTTCTTTTATAACATCAAGAAAAAAATGTGCAGAGGTAGATGTTCTTTTAGTTGTTTCTTTGAGTCAACCATCAGGAAATTTATCTTCTCTACCATAAGGCATTCACGTATATATAAAATTTAATGTTTTACATCAATGAACTATAGCCGCATTCCCCAAGAAAAGAGATTGAACAAATCTATCATTATATTTTACATGCATAGGATTTCTTTTTTTATCGAGTATAATCTTATTACCATTAACATCAGCTACAATCCAAACATGTTGTCCACGGACAGAATGTTTCAATTCTCAGATAGTGCTTTCTTCATCAGTAAATTCATCGTAGGTATTGATTTCATACGAAAGCACCTTTGCTATATCATACTCCAAAGATTTAAGATTTTTTTTAAGGATATCTACCATACCCATAACTAATCATTCTGTGTCTTGAGTTCAGACAATATGAATTTTTTCTTTAGTTTCAATCATATGGAAATATAAAATTATATAAAATCATAGAGATTTGTATATAAATATTATAATATATATGTCAAGAGATAATTAAAAAAAACAGTATAAGAGGGAGCTTTTTATTTCTCTTGAATATCCAGGACAAATACATATCAATTTAGTCACATTCTATGAATATTTTTTTTTGTTATTCTTAATTCTTAACTTTTATTATGAACTATCCGAAACACGTAGCCATTGTACCCGACGGAAATAGGACACGAGCGAAAGCAAATGATAAAACAGTCGCTGAAGCATATATGATATCATACGAAAAAGCAGTTGAATTGATTATACATACCTTTACTCATACCGACATTAAAGTATTTACCCTTCGAGGGTTGAGTACGGAAAACGCACAAAAAAGGCCGAAAGAGGAGTTTGATTTCCTGATGACTATGTATAAGATTGTAGAAGAAGATCTCGATGAATTCCTGAAAGAACATAAGGTCAACTTCAAGGTTATAGGTGATCTGAATTGAATTACTGATGATTTTAGGAACTATTTAGTGGCTAAACAGAAAAGGAATACCTATGATACGGACAGACATTTCGTCTTCGCTATCAACTACGGAGGAAGAGATGAAATCGTCAGAGGGATAAGAAAATTAGCACAAGAAAAGAAGGATCTGACTATTGTTACCGAAGAAGATATCACCAAATCATTGGATCTTGGAAACGTTCCTCCTATCGAGCTTGTTATCAGGACGAAATGAGATCAAGCACAGAGAACATCAGGATTTATGTCATGGTGGATAGGATACGCAGAATTGTATTTTACCGCAAAAAAATGTCCGGAATTTGATATTCCTGAATATGAGGAAGCATTGAAATGGTTTGATCATATTGCCGATCTACGCAACTACGGAAAATAACTAACAAAATAGCTTCAGGTCGTTTCAGATAGATTCAGATAGCTCCAGGTTGTTGTAATATAGCTGCAATCTGCGACAATCTGTAGCGTTCGCCTTAGCGAACATGAGGCGATATGCGACAATTCCTTTTAGTCATTTAGTTAAAAAGAGATGAAAATCACTATTGAAACAGCTAAACTTTTGGAGATCATCGATCTCGGATTAAGATTCGTTTCCAAAAACGCAACTTTGCCAATCCTGCAGAATTTCTATTTCAAAGCTTCTATCGATTCGTTACTGCTCAGAGCTACGGATATGGAAAAATATATCGAGATAGAGATGCCATGCAAAGTGACTATGGAAGGCGCTATCACGGTAAACGCAAGAATGTTTTCCGATATCATAAAAACCATAGAAGAGAAAGATTTGGAAATCAGCGTGGATCAGAAATCACAGGTAATGACATTGAAATCAGCAAAAGATAATTTCGACATCAACGGTATCGCAGCGAGCGAATATGTCGCATTGCCGGAAGTGCCTAATGAAAACACGCTTACGGTAGAGACGCAATTATTCGCTGAAGGAGTTTCTAAAGTGGAATACGCAGTTACGGAGAAAAATTTCAGCCCGGTATTGACAGGAGTATTATTGAAAGCAAAAAACGATAATTTGATTTTCGTAGGTACGGACTCATTCAGACTATCAGAATTCAAAGCAAAATCTAATCTGAAGGATGCAGACTTTGCATTAATCGTACCAAAAGTGACTATGACCGATATCCAAAAAATATCTGAATACGCGATGAGCAATGAATGTGAGAATCTTACGGTCCAATATTCAGAGAATCTTATCGCATTCCAAGTACAGGTGAAAGATATGAAGATATTAGCTACGTCATTACTTATCCAAGGAAATTTCCCTGAATATGAAAGAGAAGAAATCATGCCAACAAACTTCAACACGAAAATATTGGTGGACAAAAATCTCTGTGAAAAGGCCATCAGGAAAATAGGAATCCTTACGAGAGATATCAATAATTATATCCAGATAGAAACTACGAAAGATAGCATTGTCATCTCATCAGGAAAGACAGATAAAGGAGCTGGTACGACAACTATCCCTGCTATCATCGAAGGGACATCACTCAGCTTTGGGATCAACGGAAAATATATCACGGACTTCATCAAAATCATCAAAGGTGAAGAATTGGTATTCAATGTCATCGATAATCAGAAACCGCTTATCTTGATGGATAAGGACGAAACAGCATACAGATATGTTGTCAGACCACTCATAAACTCATAGACAATTAATGAATAATGAATAGTGAAGAATGAATAATGTATGATTTGTCTAATAATGGACTATTGTATTATACAGTAGTTAATAAGTATACAATTTCATCATTTTTCATTATTAATTTTTAATTTTTCATTATTTTTTTATCTATGGATAAAAAAAGTTGATTTAGTTTTCTCGAAATACTCATCGTGATGATGATTGTTGGTATTTTGTTTGTAGCATTCAGATCTTCTTTCCAAGTGAAAAATAAGGACGTATTATATGGTCAAGCCTGCATAGAGACACTGTACGGACAAGTGAATAATTTTCTGCATGCAGGACTAAGCAGCAAATCAATAAATTCATGAGGTACTCAAATTTTTCCTGACCAATATATCATCAGTTTCAATCCTTGAAGTTGAACAATAGTGTTAAGCTATGAAACACAGGGGAGCGGGTATATATATAGTAGTATAGAAATTACCTGAAACACCAATATCAGTTATTGCAGCAGCAATAGTTATATGATACTTCTAAGTTGAGAAACATACGAACTTCATATAAACAAATGACTCCAGGAGAATGCAGCTCTGCAATTCTTCTACATCACAGGAACAAGTTCAGTGAGTACATGATGAAATATATTTTTGCAGTGCGATCTCCAGTGAACATGATGCAAGACTATGGGTCGCTTTGAAAGCGATACTAGAACAGTCAGTATCAAAAAACAAATGTGTTTAAGTTTTACCGGGGCTGGTGATTGCCTTGAATGGGATAATTAATTTATTTTTAAAATTATTTTATGAAAATTTATATTACAGCACCATTTAAAGGTGAAGATAATAAAAATGAAATTGAAAAAATGTGTTCAATAATAAGAGAGTCTTGATTTGAAGATTATTGTTTTGTTCGCGACGAAAAAGCTTTTGACGATTATCATAAAATGATGCAAAGAGCAAAAGAAGAAGTAATAAAATGCGATGTTTTGTTGATCGATTATGATGGTCCAACACATGGCCGTATGATAGAACTTGGAATAGCTTATACTATGGACAAAAAGATAATATTAATAACAAAAGAAGGAACATCTATCAAGCAAACTGTAAGAGGAGTAGTAGATAGTATTATTGAATATAAAGAGCTTGAAGATATTATTGAACCAATGAAGATATTATTATCAAAATGGAAATAACTAAAAAATAATGGAAATTTATACTACATTCTCTATACTATCGTCACTTTACACTACTATATAGTATATGGCCGATACTTACGATTTTCCCATAGCGAATACCCTGGATGACAATCAGCATCTAATATTTTATAAAATCATGAATTATGACGTCCCTCGCCATTACAGCTATTTCCTTTTCGAGAAAAAGTGATGGAAGAAGCAAGAAGACATCCTAAGAGGCCAAGAATTTCCTCCGGATGAGGAAAAGTACAGCTGGGACAAAAAAAACGAGTATATGGACGATTTTTTGAAATATATCAACAGATTCAAACGATTATACAGATCCATACCCTTTATCCAGTCCATCTATCTCTGCAATTCCATCACGTTCAACGCGTTGCATAAAGATTCTGACATAGATATCTTCATCGTAACGAAGAAATGAGCGCTTTGGCGTGCAAGATTACGGAGTGCATTGCTATTTTTCCTTTTTGGACTCAAAAGAGGAGTGCTGCGAGGCAAGAAGAAGAAATTCTGTCTGAGCTTCTATGTCACCAATACGCACCAAAACTTGTATAATATCATGTTACCGCAAAATGACATCTATTTCATCTATCGGCTGGCGCATCTGGTACCTTTATACCAGGAAACCCCGGAAAACATCTATAAACACAATAAATGGCTAGAAAGTGCGTTACCGAACTTCCCAGGCAGGCATTGTATCGATATTTGACTCAAACCAACGTGAGGTAAGAACACATTCAAAAAAATAACTGAATTTATCTGTTGAGGCATCGTCGGAAAAGGTGTAGAATACCTCATACAATTAGTCCGATTACCTATAGTTATCTACAAAACAAGACGCTTAAAAGACAAAGGTCGGGGTATTGTAGTAAATAAGAATATGCTGAAGTTTCATATGGATATAAGGAAAAAGATACATCTGCTCTATATGATGTACAAAAAGAAAATGGAGAAATAGTAGATACAAAGCGATATTTTCATTGATAACCATATACTAGCAAGACGGTTTTCTGAAAAATTTCTATTGATAACCATTATATATCACAATCGATTCAAATCGGTTTGTTTTTTGTAATTGTATAAATACATCCTTGTTAAACAATTTGTAAAAGTTTTTTTATTTGCCTAACACAAAAACGAGTATGAAAGACATCAAGGCAGTTTTCGATATCGGAAATGATGTCATTAAATGAGTGGTTTTTGCTAATGATGACGGTAAAGAGATCATCTTGGCCAAACAAATGGAGCCTACTCAGGGAATGCGCAAGGGTAAAATCCTCGATTCGGAAAGTTTTGTAAACACCATAAACAAAATTACAGAATCATTCATCAAAAAGCTCGGAGGAGACTTCATAGAAGAAGTATTTGTTGGAATCTCACATCCAGAGATGATCGTAAATAGGGTAATAGAGCAGAAAAGAATCATGACCGAAGAAATAGGTCCAGATGATATAGATCATCTTTCAAGGGTTATCGCAGAAATTTCAAACAAAAGTAATTTTGAAACCATCAAAATCGTACCTGTTCATTTCCTTATCGATGAGACCAAAAGAGAAAAAGATCCTATCGGAATGAAAGGGAAAAAACTCGAACTCGTTGCTGATGTTTTCATGATTCCAAAGAACATCTATAATGGCGTTATCGATGCTTTCGAAAAAGTAGGATTGAATATTGTCGATATCGTACCGAATATCATCGCTGCAAGCGAAGTGGCGCTGGATTATGATCACAAAGATCTAGGGACTATCCTAGTCGACATAGGCAAGAATCAGACAAGTTATGTCATCTACGAAGATGGATATCCGCTTGGATATGGAACACTTCCGATAGGAAGTGAGGATGTCACCAAAGACATCTCTATCGGTATGCAAGTCGACATCAAAGAAGCTGAAGAGATCAAAAGGACTCATGGATCAGCTATTGTTCAGAAAGAAAGGATTTCTGATGACAGTTCAATAGACAGTTTATTCCTTTCAGACGTCATCAACGCAAGATACGAAGAGATATTCATGAAGATAAATGATCATCTCAAAGAGCTCGAAAGAGACGGCAGATTGGCTTGATGAGTATTGCTTATCGGCGGATGAGCAAGGATGCCGAATCTTGATCTCTTGTCCAAAGATGTCTTCAAATTGGCTACCTTCTATGGTAAGGATAATATTCTCAATCTCGGCGACATTTCATCAAACATACAATTTATCAACGTATTGGGAACCTATGTATGGTCCAATAAATACACCGAAGGAAGAAAAGGGTCAGGATTAAATTTCAATCTCGACTTCGTCGGAAAAATATGAACCTTCTTCAAGGATTTATTCTAATTCAGAGTTCAAAATTCAGAATTCAGAATTTTAAAGACAATACATTGATTCTGAACTCTACATTCTACATTCTGAATTCAATTCATCATTATACATTTTACATTCTAAATTCATTTCAAAAATGGTAATTCACGAAATCAATCCAGAATTTATCCCAGGAGCTAAGATCAAAGTATTGGGAATAGGTGGTTGTGGAAACAAGGCCCTCAATAGAATGATCTCTGAAGGATTAGACGGAGTAGGATTTGTCGCTATCAATACTGATGCACAGGATCTTGCGACTAATTTAGCTGAAAAGAAAATAAACATAGGGCTCAATCTCACCAAAGGACTTTGAGTGGGAGCAAATCCTGAATTATGAAGAAAAGCTGCTGAAGAAAGCGAATCAGAAATCAAGGCTATGCTTCAGGATACGGACATGGTATTCATCACGTGTGGAATGGGAGGTGGAACCGGAACCGGTGCTGCTCCTGTCATTGCAAACATCGCAAGAGGGATGGGAATCCTTACTGTCGGTATCATCACGAAACCATTCAGTTTCGAAGGAAACAAGAGAGGAATGAACGCTGAAGAAGGAATTAAAAAAATCAAGGAAGCAGTAGATACGCTTATTGTAATTCCAAATGACAAAATTTTCACCGTAATAGACAAAAAAACTACCTTCAAACAGGCTTTTACTATGATCGATAAGATTCTTTACCTTGGAGTACAAGGCATCTCTGATTTGATCGTAAAACCTGGAGATATCAATATCGATTTTGCAGATGTCAAAGCAGTCATGGCTGATTCTGGAAATGCATTGCTTGGAATCGGATATGGAGCAGGAGAAAAGAGAGCAGTGGAAGCTGCAAGAAAAGCTATAGAAAATCCATTGTTAGAGGAAAATCTAGATGGAGCAAAGAGCATCATCTTCGCGGTATCAGGCGGACACGATTTGACTCCTGCAGAAGTGAGAGAAGCTGCTGCCGTAGTGGAAGAAATCATCGATCCAGATGTAAACTTCTTCTGGTGAATGACCTTGGATGATAGCATGGATGATGAAGTAAAGGTTACTATCATCGCTACAGGATTCGAAGAACAAAGCAAAGAAGAAATATTGAAGAAACCACAGAGAGATATTCTCGGAAGGCCTATGTGAGTACCTGTAAGAAGGGAATCAGAGAGTTTCATCACGAGAGGAATCAAGAAAAATATCATTCAAGAAGCAAAAATTGAAGACGAGAATCCAGCAGAAGACCTAGAGACTCCAGCTTTCATCAGAAGATCGCTCAATAAGGAGAAAAAATAGACATCAAAAGGTATATTTGTCAAGTCAAATAACTACTCAAGAAACAAGAAATTTGCATAGAAAGAGATCCGGAATATAATTATTGTATATTTACCATCTAACAAAAACCTATGAAGTTGAAAATCTCAACACCAGCCAAAATGATCTATCAAGGAGAAATCGAGAAAATATCAATCCCTACAGAGACAGGAAATCTCAAAGTCATGGATGGTCATCCACCTATGGTAACCTCAGTCAAACCTGGTATCATCAAGGTATGGCCTATGGAAAATCACATCAAAGTAGGAGATGAAATGTATGTTAGTTCATCCAAAGGCATGGTGTTTATCGACGGAAAAATAGTCCGTATCGTAAGTGCTGAAGCTACACTTGCTCCTGAAGAATCAGAAAGCACATTACTCCAGAACAAGAAAAATTTTGAAGAGAAAATCAAAAGACTCAAAACTGAATGAAGTATAGAAGAGATAGAAAAAGCATTAATCAAATTAGAGAAAATCAATGCTGATATCGAACTCAAAAGAATGCTTCAGACAGCTTAAATTGCCGAGTATGATAAGAGATATAATGCCGGTTAGAAATGACTGGTGTAAAGGGGGAAAAAATCTAGCTGAGTTTGCTAGATTTTTTCTTTATGACATAAATACACCGCTAGTAACAATGCAGCGTGAAAAGTAGGTCGAGCAATGTATCCTACAAGAAGAAAAGGTAATTCATCCAATCTCGATACATTCATGGAAACAATAAAACCAAACCAAGAGTGATAGGAAAAAATATGGGATGTTGCCTTACTAGCGGGGAAAAAGGATTTTTTTGTCCAGTATTTTTGCATCCTAGTAAAAATATTGGTCGTGGGGTTTGGGGGCACGAAAAGCCCCCATATATAGAAAAATAAAAGTTGTATTTTTTATTGGTTTCAATATACAATTTTCAGACATTAATTTTAATTATTCAGTAAGAAATGTATTTCGCGGTCCTAGGAAAGAATCCAGAAATAAGCATGGCAGAACTCCAATTGGTTCAGGCCAAAGAGATAAGCTATCCGAAAAAGGGGATAGTGATTTTTGATACGAAGTATTCAGAATTACTGCCACAGCTCTGAGGAATTATCAAAGCAGGGATAGTCGTCAAAGAGAAGGAATTGCAGGAATTATTGGCTGACGTAAAGATTATCGGTATCCAGAACGAAGCGAACGGGAAACATCTCAAGAGGACGGTCTGAATTAGGAGATACAAACTGGTTGATATCTTTCATACCGACAGGGAAATCAAGACCAAAG
This sequence comes from uncultured bacterium, assembly GCA_903904875.1. Taxonomy (GTDB): domain Bacteria; phylum Patescibacteriota; class Gracilibacteria; order Absconditabacterales; family Absconditicoccaceae; genus CAJBLF01. Next base: position 22,518 of record CAIVEC010000026.1, read on the forward strand.
GAAAGGAAATCATCAACCTGGAAAACGGTCTCTACGGCATAGTAGAGCAGTATCAGAATATAGAGCTCTATGAAGCGATAGATTTCGGCAAACCAGGACGCAGTATGGAAATGTGAATGATGCCAGCGAAATTAGCGCATATGATGATAAACATCTGACTGGCACATTTCATTCACGACTCGAAACTCGACATCGAAAAGCTCTGCATCTACGATCCCTTCGCTTGATCATGAACGACGTGAATGCTGGCTAATTACCTAGGATATGACTCCTTAGGTTCAGATATCAAAATCGATTACGCTCAACAGAATTTCGAACGACGGAAAACCACGAAATTCTATACGCCGGACAAAGAATTTTCCATATTCACTCACGACATCAAGGAACCATTGGAAGATCAGTTCAAAGATAAGGACGTGTTGGTCATTACTGAGTGACGGCTTGGTCCTATTGTAACCAAATCAACTTCAGAACAGGATATCCAGAAATTCCAGGAATGGGTGTTTGAGCTCTACAAAAGCTTTTTGGACAGGATCAAGGAACTTTGAGCAATAGCCGTCTTCACGATTCCGCGGTATCTTGGACAGGATAACGGCATAGAACAGGTATTGACGAAATACGGAACAAAAATCTGATTAAAAATACAGAGCATATCTGAGCTTTATAGCAGGGAAGGCCAGCAAGTAGCAAGAAAGATAATGATTACAAAATAAATTGGAAATATGTCAATCTTTATACTCCACAATAGTGGGGTTTTTTTGTATTTCCAAGCGATTTTGGATACAATTATCATGATATCATTTTATAGCTTATCATTACCTATGACCAAGAAAGAATACATCCTCAAAATCCTAGACGCATTGACAGGATACCGGTCGCTCGCAAGAGGGCTTAAGATTCTTGTAGATGGGAACGTATTGGATGATAAGACTATCGATAGTTTGGTGGATATTTTCGCTAAAACGATAGATGAAATCAATGACAGTGAAGTAAAATCCAAGCTTCAAAAATCAAAAGACGTTCTTGAACAACTCAAAAAGATAGAGTGAGAACAGCATCTTCGTGATCAAAAGTCATTGGATGAGCTTGATAAAATGATCAAGGAAATCTAATTTTATTTGTTTAATATAATAAAAATGTTAAATGAAACACCAACTCAAGAAATTGATCTGAAAGTAGATAAATGAACCTCCAAAGGATTGGATACGGATATTCAAAACAAAGGAGTAGATTTTGTACAAGGGGTAAAAGACGCAGAAAAAAAAGCAGAAAAATGAAAGATAGAAGAAAAAGCAGAAGCATTTGAAAAAAAATCAACAGAAGTTTTAACGGCTATGCAAAATGATATTGCAACAAATTTTTTATCAATTGACGCAAAAAAACTTCAAAGATATATCAATGCAAAAACAGCTTTTGAAACAGATAAAAAAACACGTAATATAACTGATCCAACAATAAAAGGACTATTATCAGACATACAAGATTATATTGATCTTAAACAAATCAAAACAAATAATTTTGATAAAAACCGTTTGGATTATCTTGAGTGAGTTGCAAAGAAAATGGACGAACAAATACCAATGATTATTAATTGAAAAACAGAAAAAATAGATTGACCAAACACATGAAAAATGGGTGATATAATCACAGAAATAGGTAATAAAAAAGAATCTTTGACTGAAGCAAACAAAAACAGTGCTATAAATATTCTTGCTAATACATCAGCAGACAAACTATTTGAAAAATGACCAGAATCGGATTTTAAAGCGGTTATGCTATTGTTATGTCCAGATGGTAAGCCGAAAAAAATAGAATCAACCACTACAAACATTGACGAGCAAAATTTCTTTACAAAAGTCAAAACAGCACTGCCAAAAGAAACAATCACATCAATAACAATAGGCCAAGCAAGTACAGATTTCTGAGATAAATTTATAGGAAATACATGGCTTATTAGATATGGCATTGATAAAAACGGGAAAGAACAATATATGAGCCGATGAACTGATGCACATCTCCAGGAACTTATCGCTCAAAAAGCAATCCCTGAGGTTGATGGTAAATATGAAATTTCTAAGTTTAATGATCTTGATCGAAGTAGTACTGACAAAGGGATTTATATGTTCAAAGATGATAATGGAAACTTCTGAGCGTTTGAGAGATTCATCACGCAAAAAGGGAAAGACGATCCAAACTATATGAAGCAATACTTACCGAAAATCGTAGAACAGATCAAAGTATATGAAAAAATTACGTACAAGTATACGGAAGATATAAAAGGCGATTATATAAAAGATTCGAAAACTAGCACATATAGAAAAATAAAAGCATGAGAAATAGTACCAGATAGTACAACAAGATATGCACAAGCAATAGATAAAGAAAATACTTCTCTCGATGGAAACTTCATCAAAAACGGATATGCTGATGTACTCAATGATTATATGGTCGCTCATCCTGCGCTTATGGAAGCATATATCCCGTTCCTCACAAAAGAAAATCTTAATATCCTCTGAATGGACCAAAAAACGAGAAATACTAATTATATCAAACTTATAAACTCTCGAAATTCTACTGGATTTCGAAAAGAATTATGAAAAACTCCAGAAGGAAGAGCTACACAAAAAAGATTGATAGATCTTCAAGCAACTATTTTGAATCAAGAACAAATATCTATAGCAGAAATAGCAAGTAAATGATTAGATTCACTTATCAAAATGTTTTGATCAACATTTTTTAACGCGATTAGTTGGCTTTTTTGAGGTAAAAAATGATTACTCGCAGCATTTCCTATGTTAGCAGGTCAAATCAATGAAATCTATAAAAAAGAATATGGTCTATCAAAAGATCAGGTCACAGCAATAGGTAATATTAGTGGTAAATTTTCACTAATTCAACTACCAACCATCCCAAAAACATGAAAGGAAATAGAAGAATTATTTGATAAAACCAAATATACAGCACTTATGATGGATGAGTGAACCGGATACTACAAAGATATCAACGTAAATGTATTCCAAAAATGATTAGACCTCTACGACAAAGATAAAAAGATCAATATCAACGATATAGTGACTATAACAACAGATGAGAAGACACAACAACAATCAATTACAGCAATCAAAGATCCAACTAAATTTGAATGAGTAATGCAAAGCATTGTAGATAGTGATGTTATGCGGACAAAAATTGCTGCAGCTAATGATGAAGTGCAAAAACAAGGAAAAGTGAAAGATTATAACGAACAAGGAATAGATATAACAAAAAATAGTTATGGCATCAATACCCAACAAGACATCGCAAGATATCTTACGGCTTCATTATTTTCCAATAAAGATCTTTCATATGTGATGACAGAAAACGAATTAAAATGAAAAGAAATAATACAAACACCAAAAATATATACTGTTAGTTACGAAGAATGAGCTAATTTGAGAAATATAGAAACACCAACAACCAAAGATGAAAAATGATTAAAATCAGGAGATACAATAACTGCAGTACTTAATAAAAACGGTGAAGAAATAAGACAATCAGCTAATAATCTTAAATTAAAAGTTACTGATATTGATGCTGTTAAGTTAGATGAAGCAGGTCTTGCTGAATATTATTATAAACAAGTAAAAACAAATGATTGAAAAAAACGGTGGATAGCAGAAAATGCAATAACGGAAAAATCTGAAACAGTAGTAGAAACACCAGAACAGAAATTTACCAAAAATCGAGATTTGATCACAGGAGATAAAAAATTCAATAACGATAAAAAACTTTATGGTACTTTTGATTATGCAAATAAATTTATCTATGATAAAGATGCAAAATGAGAAAAACAAGAATATCAAACAAATATATTAACAAATTTTGAAAAAATTTTTACCGATAAAGATCAATATCCTGTATTAACAGCCAATCTTAATGATACTAATAAAAAAGCTACCTACGAACCATTATTTACTAGTCCAACAAATCTAGCAAATATGTTAGGTATGATAGATACCAGAGACAATAGTACTAAAGAAAATTATAAAGATGCTATAACCAATTTAACAAAAGCATGAGATACATATACAGTACTAACAGACAAGGCGACAAACACTATAACTATAAAAGATTGGACATGAAAAAAAGAAAATTGAAATATCACTATAAAAAATATTGATGGAAAATTAACTGCTGATCGAAAATCGACAGATGCAATAGCATCATCTAAATAGCCTTCGCTATCTTCTCAGCTATTCACGTACCGAATCTATAGATAGGTCTTCGCATGATGAGCAATGGTACAACAATTCCTACGATGCTTCCAGCGATGATATCAGTCGGCCGATGTACTCCGGAAGCTACTCTGGCAAATGAAGTTATCAATGAGAATATGATCAGAATTCCTCCAAACCGGAGGAATTTTTTGTCTTTATTTTTTATTCACCGAAACAACGACATCATAGCGATGCCCATGGTAACTGCAGCATGATCAGAAGGGAAACTACTGGTTGGCAGAAATTTATTCAGAACGGTTTCATGTTTGAGATTAGGCAATCACAAGACAACATTCGGTCTCACCTTATCAACGAAAAACTGGATGCCTAAATTTACGATTGCACTGAAACACAAACCAGCAAAAATATATAACGCGGATATTTTGTAGTAGATTTTTTTCTTGGCTATACCGTAGATATAAAGTGCTAATAGGTAAAATGGATAGGTGAATACGAATACATCAGCCAAGATAGGAATCCGATATGACCGAAAAATACTGGCTTGCATCCAAGCGAATAATGACTTCAACAGATTGACTCACCATTGCGGTTCTACGAGTTTAAGCATTGTTTTTTTTATAGAATAAACAGATTGATTGTAATTTACACGTTTCGCATTTAGGCTTTTTAGCGGTGCAATAATAACGTCCGAAGAGTACTAAAGCGTGATGTGCCAGGTCTTTGTATCTATCTGGAATGCGTTTTTCAAGCAGTTCTGATGTCTTTTCCGGATTTGTGGTTTTGACCAATCCAAGCCTATTGCTGACTCTATGGATATGGGTATCTACAGCGATATATGGTTTATCATACAGTACATGAGCGATAAGTTTTCCTGTTTTGACACCTACTCATGGGAGTTGTAACAACATATCCAAATCACTCGGAATCTTTTTCCATTGTTTCAGAAGTTTTGCCGTTTCCCAAATATGTTTTGCCTTCGAATGATAATAATTGATAGAATTGATACTGTGTTCAAAGGTAGCGAATCCCATCGTCAAAAGGTCTTCAGGTATCTTTATTTTTTTGAAAAGTTTATCCGTCACTTTATTCACTTGTACATCCGTCGCTTGTGCAGACAGCATCACTGCCACGACAAACTGAAAAGGAGTAGAGGAATGAAGCTCTGTTTTCGGGCTTGGAAAAAGCTCTTTGAGATAGGCGAATATGATAGGTAATTTTTTATCCATAGTATGTTTAATATAAATTCAGGGCCAGCAGGGATCGAACCTACGACATCAGATTCGGAGTCTGACATTATACCACTTAACTATGGCCCTATATGATTGGCAGAGTTTACCCTGCTTTAGCAGGGGAGACCGATGTGATATCCAGCTGAGCTGGACTAACGCCATTTCACCACGATCCTATGATTTATTCATTTTTCCGAATTTCATAACTTACACGCTTCTGAGCTATACAATCTCTGACCATCTGTTCGTTCCTATTGAGCGTAGATGTTCAGCTTTTTATTTCAAGGAAAACTATTTTACTCAGATTACCTCTTGAGAGCCCATCGAGGACAAGATAATCGACTCCTTTTCCCAGAAACACCAAATCCTTGTACGAATACGGGAAATTAGGCAACAGAGGAGCTATCTTTTCATGGACATGTCCGAGCACGACATTACGGGATCTGGTCACTGCATCGCTTCTTTGTTTCTTGATCTTGATCATAAAATACAATTTCGCAACCAAATATCAAACAAGAATTCAGATAATCACTCAAACGACAATCAGTCAAAGATCAGGGTTCATAGAAAGAAATAACGAGTAAAATCGACTCAAGTGTAGAAAAAATCAGACAAAAAACAACTCAGTTATACAAGACTATGGACCATTAAAATAACAAGTCAATAAATTTATTATATAATATATATAAATTGAATTTTAGCCGCTTTTAAAGGCATGAATTTCTTCTCAAGAATTTGCATTTTTTACAGTTTCCGAGTATAATTGTTGTGTATCAATATTTAGCACGATAACATTCAAAAACACATGGTTGAAGTAGATTACAAAGCGAAACTAGACGAGGCGGTTCTCCAATCGGATGTGGTGAAGATTTTTGCTGATCTATTGACGGTTGCCGTGGAAGCAGGAGCATCAGATATTCATATCGAACCTTTGGAAAACTATTGCAGGATAAGAATCAGGATTGATGGAATTTTGCAGGAACTTGTACAGTATCCGAAGAATCTCCATGAAAGCATCATCTCAAAATTCAAGATAGAATCAGGACAGATGAGACCAGATGAAAAAAGGGTTCCACAGGATGCAAGAGTATCAAGCGTCACATTGACGAACAAAGAGATCGATCTCCGTGCCAATACATTTCCAAGCGTCTGGTGAGAATGCTTATCTATGCGTATCGTAGATAAATCCATCAAGGTTCCGCCGTTGGAAGAACTTGGTATCGAAGGAAGCAACAAGGGAATCATTTACAGACATCTCAAATATCCGAACGGTATCATTCTCTGTACAGGACCTACAGGATCAGGTAAGACAACAACACTGTACGCATGTCTTGATTATGTGAATACAACAGAAGTGAATATCATCACCTACGAAGATCCGGTGGAAAACAAAATGGCCGGACTCAATCAAGCGCAGATCAGAGCAGATATCGGATTTTCATTCGCTAACGGACTCAGATGAGGATTGAGACAGGATCCTGATATTATGATGGTGTGAGAAATCCGTGATAGGGAGACATTGGATATGGCGATGGAATCAGCCATGACCGGACATCTTATGTTTTCTACCGTACATACAAATTCTTCAGCAGAAACGATTACGAGAGTATACAATCTCTGAGCAAAACCGTATATGATCGTAGGTACGTTCAATCTGGTAATGGCAGAAAGATTAGCAAGAAGGGTCTGCGAACATTGTAAGATCCAAACATCAGCAAAAGACAACCCGAAATATAAATTTGCAAGAGAGAGTTTCAGGAATTTTGACAAGGAAGCGCTCAAAAAAGAGATTATCAGCAGAGGAATCAACCAACAGCAACGGAATGATTTCATCAACAATGGAATGGTATATGTAGGAAGCGGAAAAGATCCGAAAACAGGGGATAAATGTCCTTTCTGTGAAGGAAGCGGATACAAAGGCAGAGTAGGTATCTTTGAGATGATGGATTATACTGATGAAATAAAAAATATGCTCTTGGATGGAAAATCAGCATTTGAAGTGGAAAATGTAGCGCTTCAGAGAGGAATGATCAACTTGGAAAGAGATGGAGTCTTCAAAATCATCAAATGAATGACAACGCTTGATGAAGTCTACAGATACGTCAAAGCAAGATTCGACAAAGATTAATTTTACATTGCACATCGGTCATGGAAGTGAGTAAGTTATGATTCTTTGAGAAATTTATCATCAAAAAGTTTTTTGCTCCCAAGCTCAAACAAAAAACCAATTTTTTCAGATTATTAGCTGTAGCGCAAAGAGCATGATTGGGACTCAGAGATGCACTCTATTCTATCAGAAATTCCGAAACAAATAAAGGACTGATTATGATCATCCAGGATTTGATTGATCAACTTACGCAATGATATATGCTTTCACAAGCGATGGAAAATCACGACTATTTCTTCCATGAAGAAGAGATCGCATTAGTGAGATCAGCAGAAACTATGGGTAACCTTCCAGAGATTCTGGATGAAATCGCTATCGAATTAGAAAACTCCCAAAAGATAAACGCGAAAATCAAGAAAGCGATGACCTATCCGATTGTACTCGTCGTCTTTGCTGTCGTGGCAGTAACTATCCTGCTCATCTATGTCATCCCTACTATTGTGACGATGTTCCCGAATCAAGAATCATTGCCAAGTATAACGAAGTTCATGATGGGAGCATCAGGATTTCTCCAGAGGACACGATATCTCATCGTATTGATTATCATAGGAGCTGTTCTGCTCTATAAATTTTTGTACAAATATGTCTTAGCATTCAAAGTCTCTATCGACAAGCTCATGATAACCATACCCGCCGTGGCAGGCGTTGTCAAAACGTATTATATGTACAGATTCTCTAAATTATTAGGACAATTATACAGTGCATGAGTGAGTCCGATTCTTTCGTTGAAACTCATGGGAAATACTTTTACCAATTTTTTCTATAGAAAAAAAGTCATAGAAATCAAGGAAAATCTCAATGCTGGATTTTCATTCGCCGAATCGATGGAATGATCGTCATTGTTTGATCCGATATTGGTTCAGATTATCCATGTTGGGGAAGATACGGGAAATATCACGGAAGTGCTTAAGAAAATGGCGGATTTCTATCGCGATATGCTGCAGACCAAAATAGATATCCTTACAGATTTGGTTCAGCCTATCCTTCTTGCATTGATAGCCGTGGTGGTAGGACTCATCGTAGCGTCAATCTTTTTGCCTATGGCAGATCTTGTCAATGTCATCAAATAGCATAGCCTTTAGTCTTTATTCTTTAGCAGATGAAAAAAATCATTCTCGCAGGTCTTATGTTCATGATCATCATAACATTCCAAAATACTTCTCTCGTATCAAAAGTGCAAGCGCAGCAAGAAGTCGGAGTAGGGGATGTGATTTTTGAACCAAACACTACGACAGCAGTAACGCATGGATTTTCCATGAACGAACTGAGTTACACTATCATCCAATTACATCTTTTCATAGCAGGAAAAGACATCGAAACGGCCAATTACGAAGGTGAATCGCTTGCAACCATCAAAAGATTGGAAGAACTTACTAAGACAGACGTCATCGAAGTATTGAATCTCTCGACAAACAAGGAAGAAGCATTAGCGAAATATCTTAACGAGTGTTATCAAGAGCTTCAAAAATGAGATGCAATCTCGGCATACATGAACCAGGAAATGGAAGTTCTTAAATCAGATATGGAATCATGTTTGATAGAAAAAAATACAAGCGATCAAGCATATTTTGACGCGATAGCAAGATATGACCAAAATATTATGGAAACATCGCTTGCCGAATCCATTACCTATGAAAATTGTGCTACCGAAAACAGGATCCAATACAATGCCAAAGTGAGCATTGCAGACAAACTGGTATTTTATTTATGAGTATTGCAGAAAAAATATGATGTCCTTTCCGCTAAACAAGATATTGTAGCAAAGAATTTCCAGATATTCAGAGACAATATCTTACCTGACCTCAACGAGATTGACCAGCTTCTCCAGCAATATAAATTTTAAAGTATTTATTGAACTTTCTCAGCAAATACATAAGCTAAAATCAGGACTCTTATCCTGGAATATTTTTGTATATGGAAACCGAACATATCAGCAAAAAAAATAATCACCTCTTCGGTATCATTGCCTGCGTATGATTGATTTTTTCCTGTATTTCCATCATAAGGGCATTCAATGAATGAAAACTCTATGACACATTATCAGGAAATACACCGATAAATACTCAGAGTATCTTAGGACAAAAAATAACCAGGATAAAAAATACCCTGCAAGCCAATCAATCAATGCAGAAGCAAGAATACGAAGAAGCGTTGCAGCTCATCAGCTGAACAAGCAGCGAAGACTATTATAACCGCGGGACTATCCAGACGCTACTGGCATACAAGAACGCTTTACAAAGCAGTATCTCATGATTACAAAACGCACAAGTCTTTGTAGCTCAAGCACAGCAGAATTTCAATATAGCCAAGAAACTATCCACTTCCAAAACGATAACCGACGCTATCGTAGACAACGAAAACACCATCAATTCATTATCTGCTGTCGTGGATATCAAAACCTGTTACGGTATGTGACAAGCTATCATCAGTCATATCAACGATATTACCACGACCATAAAAAATATCAAAGACACATTAGATCAAGAAGAAGCATATATCACCAAAAGGGCATCCAGTTTAGACGCTACCTGTTATGATAAATTACAGTATATTGTAGATACAAGCAAAGAACAAGTAGGATTGATTCAATTACAGATGGAAAAGAATAAAACAAACTATACATCTGATTTTTCCGACAAGATAGATGATCCTATAATCTGTATCCAGACTCCTTACGAGAATATTCTCCCTTCTATGATCAAAGGAAAACAAGGATTGGATGAATATCAGCAACAGCATACAAATACCGTAGAAGTGCTCAAAAGCAACAACAGCCAAAGCATCAAAGAGCTCTGCAATCAGACCAAAAATGATGCACAGATTAACCAACAGATAGAAAGTTCTGTTCAGGAATTGCTCCAGAAACTGGAAGACAATAAGTTGGAGACACAGATACAAAAAAGATCATCAAACGAAGTGCATTATAAGGATTTTTTCAACGAAGACGAAAAAAAGGCATTGCAGGAAATCCAAAAGACTAATCAGTGACGAATCAATACTATCCTTGATATCAGAGGCAAAGGGAATTATAATGCGGAAAATTATATCAATGATATGTTCAATCAATTCTATGGCAACTCATGAGACTTTATCGATTTACATAAATAAAAATAACCGAATAGTCCGGCAAGCCGGACTGACGAACAATAGACAAAAAATTGCTACGACACAACCATCATTCGTCAATTATTTGTCGCGAAGTATTAGTCTATCATTTAGCTCATTAATATACATCATGTTAAAAATAGAAAATCTTACCGTCAAAGTTGACAGCAAAACAATATTAGAGAGGGTCTCTATGAATTTTGAGCTTGGGAAAAATTATTGCATCATCGGCAAAAACGGTTCAGGAAAATCATCATTAGCATTGGCCATCATGGGACATCCTAAATACAGAATAAGCGATGGAGATATTTTAGTAGACAAGAAATCCATCACAAAATTGAATCCTCACGAAAGAGCTAAATTAGGTGTTTTCGTAGCGTTCCAGCATATACCGGAGATCAAGGGAATCAAGCTTTTCGAATTTCTGAGATCAGTTCATGACGCAAAAAACGGATGAATCACTTCATTCCTCAGCTTCAAAAAAATTGTGGAACCGCTTATGAAAGAGCTAGGGATCAATACTGAATTTCTTCGAAGGGATCTCAATGTAGGATTCAGCGGAGGAGAGAGGAGAAAGATAGAGATACTGCAATTAAGATTATTAGAACCGAAATACATTTTCCTCGACGAAATAGACAGCGGTCTAGATGTAGATGCATTCAAATCGGTTGTTAGGATGATATCCAAACTCAATCACGGGAAAAACACTTTCATCATCATTACCCATATCTTCGATATTTTAACACACATTCCGGTTGACCAAGTCTATGTCATGGAAAATGGAAAAATTATCAAAGAAGGAAGCCAAGACTTGATCAAAAAAATAAAGAAGGAATGATTTACCGATATAGCAAAATAAGCATGTCACTGAAGTCGACGCTTGAATCGTCAGACAAGATACATTACGAACTTTACCTCACCGGTCTCACCGAAGATACGGTCAAGAAGATTTCCGCTGAACAAAAAGAACCCGAACGGATGTTACAGCATCGTTTGGAATGCCTGAAGATTTTCAAGAAAATGAAATTACCAGTACGATGACCGGATCTTTCTAAGCTTAATCTGAACAATATCGTCTACTATGCAAAACCGCATCAAGACCATACATGATATACCAACAATCGGGAAGACGTACCAACAGAAATCAAAGAGAAATTCAAAAGATTAGGAATCCCCGAAGCAGAACAAAAATATTTAGCTTGAGCAGGAGGGCAATATGACTCATTGAATATCTATCATCAAATCAAGGAAAAACGATCAAAGCAAGGAATTATTTTCGAAGATATGCCACAGGCCGTGATCAAATATCCGGAATTAGTTAAAAAATATTTTATGAAATTAGTGCCAGCAAATGATCATATGTTTGCAGCATTACACGGCGCTGTTCGGAGCTGAGGGACATTCATCTACGTTCCTAAGTGAGTGAAACTGACTGATCCATTACAAGCATATTTCCGTATGAATACCTATGCATGAGGACAGTTTGAACATACCATGATCATCATAGAAGACGACGCAGAAGGAAGTTATATCGAGGGATGTTCAGCACCGAAGTTCGATAAAGCATCATTGCATGCAGGATTAGTTGAAATATTCATTTGAAAAAATGCGAAGATGAAATATTCGTCCGTAGAGAATCGATCGACGAATACATATAATCTGAATACCAAAAGAGCGTTGATAGAGGAGCATGGCTATATGGAACGGGTCAATGGAAACCTTGGTTCTTGCACGACAATGCTTTATCCGTGTTCAATTTTAAAAGGCGATTACAGCAAGACTGACATGCTTGGAATAGCCGTAGCAGGGCAGTGACAACATCAAGATACGGGGTCCAAAGCTATCCATATAGGCAAACACACCTCGTCGAATATCGTAGCCAAATCCATTTCCAAGAAATGATGAATCAATACCTATCGCTGAACTGTTATCATCACGCCATGAGCAGACTATGCAACGAATCATACGCAATGCGATGCCTTACTCTTCGACGATGATTCTGTATCAAACACTATCCCGAAAATCCAATCAGACAACGATACCGCAATCGTAGCGCATGAAGCCAGCGCATGAAAAATAGATGAATCTGAATTATTCTACCTCATGGCCCGCTGACTGACAAAGGACAAAGCGACCACCATGATCGTCAATGGATTCTTCTCTTCCGTCATAAAAAAACTTCCACTAGAATACGCAGGAGAATTGAATAAATTAGTAGAACTTGAAATGGAAGGAAGTATTGGCTAGTATCAAATATTTATATTATAACATCCCATCCATGAAAAAGAAACCACTTGCTAAATTCGTGAATAAAGAAAACCGGAAAATCAGGAAGTTAAATAAACTCGTGGCAGACGCAATCAAAAACAATGAAAGTATTACACAGACTTTATGAGAAGCAAATACAGATAATCTAACAATAGGACAAAAAATGGCCGATGGTGTCGCTGCATTTGGAGGAAGTTGGACATTTATAACAATTTTCGGAATCATCCTTTTATTATGGATAATAACTAATGTTTTTTTCCTTATGGATAAATGATTTGATCCTTATCCATTTATTTTACTGAACCTCGTATTATCATGTTTAGCAGCGATTCAAGCTCCTATCATCATGATGAGCCAAAATAGGAAAGAAGAGATAGATCGCAAAAGAGCAGAAAATGATTATATCATCAATCTCAAAGCTGAAACGCAAATTAGAAATATAGATGAAAAAATAAATATCCTCGTCATAGAACAGATGAAAAAAATGTTTAAGTTACAAGAAGGACAGTTAACATTACTCAATGAAATTAAGAAAGCTGTAAAGAAATAAAAGAACTCTCGATATAAAGATTGACTTTTTATAGAAAATATCTATAAAACAGGTATATTTATCGTTTATGAATTTTATACCATGGCTATAGAACTTCTGGAAATCAAAGGATGAGCGAAATTACTAAAAGGGAAAACGACACCTAAAGTGAGCGAAGAACTTTTGCAATCCTTATGAATCAGTCATAATTTTACCTGATTACCATTGGATTACTATAGTTCAGATAACTCATCAGTTGTTGTCTGTCCCCAAAGGTGAGCTACTATACCATCACTTATTTTAGACGGTGTAGAAATATTTTATAATGATCCAAAAAGAAGAAACGATAGTAGTAAAAAGATAAGAGAATGATTCCGAATGTGACCACAATCGTGAAACTTTAGTGCAGCACAGATGAAAGAATATTGATACAACCTGGATCAACACTGATTTCTGAGAGATGCAACACGGGAGAGATGGGAACGATTACTCGAGCGATGACTCAAAACAGTCAGAGATGAAATAGTATATCTATTTGTAAGTAATCAAGATACGTTTACAAAGTTTCCACATGTATTTACTGCCTCTGAAAAAATAAAACTAGGAACTAACAGTGCGAATATATCGCTGCATATAAGAAATAATGGGAATGATTCGATGCGTTTTTCTCCAGGACATCATACATATTATAAAGTCGCTCCAGATCAAAAAAAGAATATAGAGTTAGACAAAAACATTTGAGTAAATGACAAAATGAAATCCAAATGGATATCAGGAGAGGAGACCATTATCGTACCTAATCCATGATCCTGTAAAATAGTTATCCCAGGAACTGGTGAACTCCAAACGGATTTTGATCCTCAATTCTGACTTTTACAACTGCGAAGTGAAAAAGACCAATGATTTGTATGTATTGAACCAGTAATCAATAGAGCAGAAAAATGGCTCCAATCAGCCATTATTACTAAACCTGCAGAGATTATGAAAGTATGATTTTCTGTTACTCTGTTATCCAAAGATAATTATATGAAATAGCCATATTTCTTGATAAGATTTTTGAGCTTATCAGTTAAGTCAGGATGGATGGTTCTGGCAAGCATATACAGCCTATTGATGCTGGTATTGTGCTTGTTTTTTCTCAAAATCGACTCCCGGACTTTCACATCAAGGGTTTTATGATATTTTCTTAGCACTTTTTTGACCAATTCATTGATATATCACTGCGAGATCATGCCAGGATTATAGAGGCTTTCCAGAATAGCGAGCTCCAAACCGGCGATAGGAAAGGTCTGTTTGCCTATCTTTATGGGTTTAGTTAGCTTCCGGAAGAATCTGAAGAGATTGTCGGTCTTGTTCTTGGCATAGGTCTTGAAAACTATCTGCTTATCGAACATAACCACTTCCGTAGCTTGTTTATATTGATTGACGATAGATAATTCATCAGGGATGTCATACGAAGCGAGATTAAGCTCAAGTGCCTTGAGTCATCAGATATATCGATTGCCCTTGAGAAAGTCTGTACAATGCTTTTTGACGATAGTCCGATAGAAAAGGTCCATGATTTCTTCCTTAGTATATATATGGTCAGGATCTTTGACAAAAAAAATGTTCTTTTTGAGATTTTCCAGATAACCCCTGATTTTGAGGTAGTAGATCATCTTGTACATTTTCTGTATGGAAAAATCTTCAGCAAGAGAGGATTTGAGCAATACTCAGACTTTTTCCCCGTCTATGAGCTTTCCTTTGTATTTCATCAACTTTTTGACAAGATTGTCAAAAGCTCTATTCGACATATACAAGTACTTACCTGTAAAATAATTACAAAAAAATATAATGTTTCTTACAAAAAAATCAAGACGATTTTTCCAGATAAATTCAAAGAGTTTTTCTATTGCATTTATTTTTTAAAACCATAAAAACGCGCGGACCCACATTTTTACATAGTATGAAGATATGAATCAAATGAGCCTCATCACTCCGATAGATGTATGCCAAAGAAAGATATGCCTGGACAATGTCCGTGCAGTCTTCACGGAAAACAGTGATGGATCATATGATGTCATATTAGAAATCAATTCAAATAAGTTTTTGATAGCAATACAGAATGTTGCAAATCATATAGAAAGTCTTGAAATCATAGCAACCAAAGGATTTGTGGAGATAAGCAACAAGATCATCCTTATGATAAAGAAACTTATCGAACATCTTCGATATAGATTAGATTAAAATACAGTCGAAAGTCGCAAAGTCGAAAGTCTATAAAGTCGGACTTTTCACTGACTTTACGGACCTTACGGACTTTAGAGACCTTATAGACTAAGTAATGAATGAAGAACAAAGCCTTATGATACAAGAATATTCCAAAAACCCTCTCCAGAACTTTGCTATGAAGGACTATACGGTCAAGCAACATGAGGGAAATTTTATCTGTTGAGACGATATTGTCGTATATATAGTAATCAAAAAGAATACTATAGAAAATTACAGCTTTGACGGCAATTGTTCAAACATTACTACCGCTGCAGCCAGCTTCTTATCTGAATTTATCATAGGAACACCTATAGAAGATATCTTACATCGAAACTATCAGACAATGATAGACCATGGGTTTGAGGTATCGCCAAGGAGAAAGAGAGCAGCTGTTATAGCCATCTTAGCGACAAGAAATGCAATCCATCAATATCTGAAAGACGGTAAGAACGATACATTCGACGATTTGATAGAGGACTAGTCCAGACATAGAGTGTACATGAATTGACAAGTTTTTAACAAAAATGACAGATACCTGTCAAAAACTACTTAGTGTACTACCCATAATTCTGAAATGTAAATAAAGAATTATGCTGGTAGTAACTATATATTCTTCAATCAAAAACAAGAAAAATGTTTTTGAAGGAGAATATATGATTTGATATTGAAAACAGTAGACAAATAAGTATCAGTTCCATTATCAACAAACAAAAATATCAGCTTTAAATCATTTATATAGGTATGAAGCCACTTAGAAACCTTCTAGTCAACATTATCGTCAATGGGGCAGTATTATACGCTATAGTGAATTATGTACCGGAATTAGGATTTAAGATTCAGACCATTTATAAAGATACCTACATCATCTTCGGGATCCTCGGAATAGTATTCCGACTTATTAATTCTGTTCTCAAAAGCGTACTAAAAATCCTTACTTTACCGGTCAGAATTATAACATTATGACTATCATCAATACTCTTAAATATTATCGTTCTCTATATCTTCGAACAGACAGTCAATTATTTGAATCTTGGTATCACCGTACAACTTGGAACTTTAGTGCAAACGCTCGTATTATCAGTTATCCTTAGTGCAATCTACTTCTTAATCAAAAAAATAATATAGTCTAAAAAGATAATCTTTATTTAATAAATAGCGTATATAAAAATGAAAAAAAGAACAGTTTTACTTATGTGGATTGTCATTATTCTCTTTATAATGATTTTGATTCCATATATTCAAAACGCATCAGCAGGACCATCAACAGCTGGAATATCATTTTTCATGTGATATTACGTACAAGACTTTCCTCCTGTCTATCTCTATGTCATTACTATGTGAATGATAGAATGAGTGTTCATAACGTTATTCGTTCAATCACTATTAAATGATATCAAAGAAAAAGAGCCTACAAAATTTGATCTTAACCAATAAACAAAAATAGAGCATAGAAAAAGAAAGCCTTATCTCGTGCAGGTAGGTAATTGCATACGTATTTTAAATTATTAATGACAGGTAATTATGAGCAAAACGTACAATGTAACCAGAGAAGTTGCAGCAAAATCTTTAAATATATCTACAAGGACTATCGATAGATATATAAAAAGCGGGAAATTGTCCTACAAAAAAATCGCCAACAAAGTGTTATTGGCCAAAGAAGAAGTGATTTCGCTCAAACAAGAATTTGCAACGCTTCATCAAGAACTCAATACGGAAATCATCAATCAGTGAAGTACAACAAGCACAAACTTAGCGAATAAAGGTGATTTGGAAAGCGCAATTGATCAAAAAATAGAGAAATTTTTCCTTATCTTCAAGGAAAAAGAAAAAATGCTTGAAGAAAAAAATAAGATGATTTTTGTCCTTCAGCAAAGGGTATCCGAACTTGAGACCAAGATTCAACATATGGTCGCCTTACCTGATTACAACAAGGAAAAACAAGAAGCTATCATAGAAAAACAGAAGCTAGAAGAAAAGATAGGACAGCTCAAAAACATGATCAAAAGTGAAAAACTCAAAAATCTGATTTTTATCTGACTTTCGCTCATCTTTATCATCGTCGCAGGATTCTTCATTTTCAAAGGATAATTGAGACGCTAAGCCAAAATCCACAGATATTTTCAATGAAACTCTGTCAAAAAGTACAGAGTTTTTTTATCGCCAATTTGTATTGACTTTTACTATAATATAATTATAGTATAAAAGCATTTAACTCTCATACTAATAGATAGAGCATGTTAAAAACACTCATTCACTATCAAATGTATATTATCATAGGAATACTTGTATTCCCGATTTTTGCATTTATCATTTATTTCACCAAAAACCTTATTGATAGGGCAAAGTTTGTCAGAACGCTCCATAATATGAAAAAACCGTTGATGGAAAGGATAAATAACATTGATGTTATCTATGAGATAAAAGAAAAGAAGGAAGAGATGAATATGATCATTCATGATATCAAGGACAATATCGATGCGCTCAAACAAGAAATAAATGCATCACAAGAAGGTTTGGAATTGGAAAAAATCGATCAGATAGAAAAAGAGATCACTATGTTTTATGAAAAAATGAAAACTCCTGAAAGAGAACAAATAAGGGAGCAAACACCAGTACCTGAAGAAACGGTAGTGGTACAAGAGACGCCGCAACAGGTATACCAGAAAGCGGTAATACAACAACAGGCATATCAATTACAGGCAAATCAGCAACAAACATGACTCCATAAAGAACAGGTCAAAATCATGAACGAGAATATCAGCAAGTTTCTCGTGGTATATAGAGAAAAGGACAAAACCATCGAGGAAAAAAACAGATCAATAGACGAAAAAAACAAATCCATCTATATACTACAGCAAAAACTCAATGAAGCTGAACAGAGACTCAAGAAATTTATATCTGAACATCAGAACGATAAGAACAAAGACAGTATCATAGAAGAAAAAACAAAGGCTGTTACTATACTTCAGCAAAGACTACAGGAAGTAGAAAACAAATTTAGAAAGATAGCATTGCTTCATAAGAGCATTACGGAAAAAGAGCAAATCAAGGATCAAATCATCGATGAGAAAAACAAATTTATCATAAGTCTCCAAAGCAAACTCAGTGATATAGAAGCAAAACTCCAGAACATGGTAACCATCAACGAAGACAATAAAGAGAAATTTTTGAATAGAAAACTTTTTGATATCGACAAACAGATCCAAGCAGAAAAAAGAAAAAACCGGATTTTCATCATCCTGTTCATTCTTTTCTTATTGGTAGGTATATGAGGATTTATCTTCGTCTACATGTACTATATACAAAATACTGGAGCATACATTATTTAAAATTATTAGGTGTAAATAGAGCAGTAAAAATTTCTCCAAATTCCTGCCTGCAGGTATCAAAGTTTTTGTTTCCCAATCGTTGCTTGAAATTATAATGACAGAATCTTACCGTATTTTCTAGTCATTTTTCTGGCATACCCAGATAGGTTTCTATATCTCATTTTTTGAGGATAAAAACATTTTGTTTATAAAGATTATCTATATTGGCAATCAGATATCTATATTTTTGTGGAAACATATTTCTAATCGTATCGACTAATTTATTATAATGACGATGTGTTTTTCCGCTTTTTTTGAGACCAGTATAATGAGATCTCGCTTGTTTATAATAATATCACAAATCATTTTGGGTCATAAATCCATAGTCTACGATATTATCCCAGTCACCGATAAAATATGATTGCAAGCCGAACCTTGAAAGGAATTTATTTCGAACATTATAACTTCATTTACCATTGAT
The DNA here is from genome assembly GCA_903904875.1 of uncultured bacterium. Lineage (GTDB taxonomy): Bacteria > Patescibacteriota > Gracilibacteria > Absconditabacterales > Absconditicoccaceae > CAJBLF01. The sequence continues at coordinate 42,072 of CAIVEC010000026.1, forward strand.
ATTGATGATCTCATAATCAGTAAGCTTATCTTTTCGTTCTGGGAGCGTGTGGAGATATCTCAGATAATATTCAAAGAAATATTCATCGGTTTCACCTTCCACCATGATGATTTTATTGACGAAAAATATCTTGGATAGGTTTTCAAACTTGAGTAAATGCACCAAGGTTGCCTCATCAGCAGATAAGGTAAGAAAAGGATTCTTTATTTTGGTTTCTCCGTTGATTTTTGAAAATCTATAGACGTTTCCGATATTCGATTCATTGATCAAGAGAGGAGAATAGGTAGAAACGATAAATTGCGTTCCTATATTCTGATTGATTTTTTCTATCATCCTGGAAAAACTTCTTTGCATCTGCGGATGAAAATGTATTTCAGGTTCATCAATAAATATCATTCCATGATTGAGATCATAGCCATACATAGTGAAAATCATGGACAATAGTGATTGTTCTCCATCACTCAGTTCAGCAAACGTAGAAGATTGACCAAAAGTATCTACAAGAGTAAACGTAAGCAAATTATCAGCATATTCGACCGTTAATGTTCTATCGAAATACTTTTTGATAATAAATACCAGACTCTTGTACAATTCTGCTTGTTCTAATATTTCCTTATAATTTTCTTTCAATGGAGAACTTTGGGAAATAATATTCCAGATCTTTTTGGCACAAAGATAGAATCCGATATATGAATGATATTCAGAGGAATTTTTATTTCAGATAAAACTATCCCAGGCATGAGGATCTATCGTATTGGAAACTTTTCTTAGGCTTCTGTTGGTTCCTATGAATCCAATACCGTTTTTGAGAGGGATCAACGGCTGTTCTTTATCCTTTTTTTCAAATTCATTGTAAATATCGATACAGATTTGCACAAGTTCTACGGTTTTTACATATAATAGTACAAATTGTTGCTGAGCAGATAGCATTTTTTCATTGATGATGATTTTTTTAGCTTCTCCATCAAAAGAGCATTCCAAAACGAAAGAACTAGGAATGATGTGGATCTGTTCATCGGAAAATACAGGATACTGAATATCTAGAATGCTGTATTTTTTGATAAGTTTATTCAGAAGATCAGCATATTTAGCGATATATTGCATATTATCATAATCATGTTCCGTGAGAGCAAACTGTACAATTGCTTTGGATTCCTTATCCTGGTATCTAAAATGTTTATGAAGTCATTCAGTGAATTGTTGATTTTGCTGGATGACGGTAGAAAGATCAGCTTTTTTGGCAACCAAAATGAGCTTCTTGTCGTAGACATAATCATTTGTAAGACCAACCTTGAGTATTTGCTTAAGAACATACAAAAATCAACTCTTACCTGCGCCATTTGGTCAGATAAGCACATTCACATTATTATTTTCCCTATTATAAAATTTAGTGCCTTCGACCTTGGAAAGATCGGGAAGATACGGAAAACTTAAAAGGTTTGAAATTTTGATGTTGGTTAGTTGCATAGAGCAAATAAGGAGTATAAATACTTGTATATTTGCACCAAATAAGTATATTCAAAATTGATTTTTTTGCAAATTTGTAGGCTTGTCCGCCTCTGGCGGGTATTTACTTTTTACAAAAAACCATGCAAGAATCCAAAGAAATAGGTCCGCATATCACTACGAAAGAAGAGCTTGACGCACTCTACAGAAATATCATCAATCAAAAAAATAGTGAACAGACAGAAATTCAGGAGCCAGAAAACCAATAGGGTAGAGGATTTATCTACCCTAGATAGAGAGGAAAAATATATTGTGATTGTACAAAAAATAAACAAAAAAAAGGACAAAGCGTTCTTTTTATTTTTTATTTTAAAAATGGAATTAGAAAAAGCACAGATAGATAAAAGTTCCAAACAGAATACTTCTAAGATGCATTTTGAAAAAGTTCGTAAAGTATTAGAATTACATCAAACGTTTTCCAAAGAAAAAATAATTAATGATTCAGATGATAGGTATAGAGTAGATAGATATAATGCAAGTGAATATTTTGATATACATGAAAAACGGATACATAAGATTCACGAGTATTTTGATGAAATCAAAAAAAAGAAAGAGAAAATTATTTATGTGGATATCTGCGGTCGTGCAAGCGGTGAATGGATTTGAGCAGATAAAAGCTATTGCTTTTCATTTAAGACACCGGCAAGTAGAGAATTAATTGGAGAGATTAACTGCAAAATGCAAGGGAAAAAGAAACACGATGCTGTTTTTATAGATGGAGATATTTTCAATAGCAAGGATTTTGCAGATTTTATAGAAAAGATAAAAAGCGATGATAATAAGCCGGCTTTGGTGACATTTAATCCTATGGCCTGACTACAGGATTATCGTCCATGGAGCCAAATCGAAGAAACCACGCCTATGTATAAGGAAGTCACGTTTCATCAATTAGAAAAAAGATTACAAGATATCGTTGAAATCCTGAAACCATGATGATATGTATATATAGAAAAGCCTTTCCAGTGAGAATGAATGGGAGAATTCTTAAGATGAATTCCACAAAATGAGCGAGAAATCTCACAACAAGTAAAAAAAATGGCAAGAAAACTTAAATGTACCGTAGAAATTAGATCAGAGATAACTGGTCCTTATTATCTGCTTCGCAAGCCAGACAGAGGAGAGGATTCATCCAGAAATAGATCACAAAATCAAAAAAAGACATCACTCTCAGAAAAATAAAATATATTCTTTCTGGAAATAGATCTACGAATCGATACAAATTCAACGTAAAGAACACAAATATCAGCTCAAAGTGAATTTCCCTTATTTTAGACCTTCTCATACTTCGCACAATATATCTTGTGCAAGGTAAAATATATTTCCAGCAATATTTATAAAATTCTTTTTCGTAAGAAAATATATAAGTTTAGAACTATATTTACTCAGAATATAGTTTTTTATTTTTCCGAAAACATCAAGATCAAAAAAACGTCCAAAAA
>CAIVEC010000027.1 GCA_903904875.1 uncultured bacterium
CTAACTTTGGCGATGTAGTCTCTGATATTGAATCATATAACAGAGCTATATTCCAAGAAGGAGCAGTCATAAAATTTGAGTCTATGTACGGAACGGATGCTTCGGCTATGTTAAATGACTCAGGTCATGAAATCCATGAAGTCATGAGAGGTTACGAAGAAGACAGTCATGACTACGGAAAGACTGCAGGTCTAGACTTTTATGCTGAATACGTCCTAAGGTCAAACAAACTCTCATGTTTCATAGAACCAGAAGATGAAGTCTTTAATGTAGATGGCATGGTAAATATCAAGCAAATGAAGGACGTCAAAGTAGTCATTAGTGATAGCCAGAGTCTTTTGTTTCCAGAGTTTGTTACTGAGTGTGTTACGGGGTATGGAGATTTTGCTAACTACTACAAACAAGAGAATGGAGCAGACGTTCTTATGTTAGATGGAGGGATTTAAGAGATGGAAGAAAGATCTTTGATTCTTTGGACTGACACCTTCGGTATCGAATCATCAAATTTAGCATGGGAAGACAAAGCTAAAGCTATGCTTGCAGAGACTATTCATCACAACAGATGGCTAATGAGAGATGACGAATCAATGTTTGAGAGAATCAAAGAAAAAATTAACGAAATATACTTACGAAACATAAGACTTTTTGAAGGTATTACAGATTTCGAAGAAATTTTCAGAGATATAGAAGTATATAACTCAGACATTATAACTAAAATAGCAAAGTTACAATATGATAATGAAGGGTATCCAGAAGACCCGAGCTTAGATCCTGAAGATGCTATATACGAAATAGAAGAAGAATGGCAACAATGCAATAGCTTCGACATGTGGGACAGGCTAGAAGACTTTGTTCGTGATGTTCTAGGCATGTTAAGTGCAAGTTTTTACATGCCGGACAGCTATATCTCTCTTCAGATATTAGGAGATGATGATTTGTCTGTAATCTTTAATGATGCTCAGGCGCACATATTCCCAGAGTTTTGTGACGATGATTTCTTTGCATATTACTATGCAGAACCATCAAAACTAAGGATAATAGGGAGGACTTAGACTTTGGAAGAACTAATGATTTTTAATCAAGAAGATTGGGATAAATGGGCTCAAGAACGAGTAAACGCCCTAGAAGATGATATGGTATCTTCATATGCCGTAGACACATTCGAAAGGGACAAAGAATTAATCCAAAGTTTTTATGATGACATCCTAGAAAACTTTGGAAGAATTCCTAACTTGATTGAAATAAAGGACGAAGTAGATATGTTTAATTCAGAGATTACGTGGGAGATTGCAGAACTAGAGTACCAATCTCAAGGCGGATCTATGAACGTATCTGATGACGAAAAGAATGATCATATAGGCGAACTGCATGACGAACTAGAAAGATACTATAGTGATTATCAATACTCTAAACTTGAGGAATATCTAGAAGATATTTTAGATGAACTTGACCTACCTTTCACTTACGAAGAAGATAATCAAGAATACGATGAAATTCTAAGTGATTCTGAGATAGTAATAAATGATTGTCAATCATTTATTTTTCTAGAATTTTTACCTGTTCCTCAATATAGTAATCCAGGGTTAGATTTTTTAATAGTAGAAAGGATGAAAGATGTTAATTCGGATAGACAACGAACCTTTTAGCTTAGGTTCTCCAAGATCTAGTGTAGAGTATGTAGAGGGTTATCTAATAGACGCCTACATTAGATCTTTCTTTCACACGTACAATCAAGTGCCTACATTCTATGACATAGTAGGACTCTTCGAAGATGCCGTAGAGCTTAGTCACAAAGTATTCTTCGTAAGTAAATTCTATAACTTTCCGCAAGAAAAATATGAAATGAGTTGGGAGTTTGTTGAAGATGTTTTAGATAAGTCTAAGATAGAGTTTATAAGTATGGACGGAGAACACTTAAACGATAGCCAGGGCAAACTTTTTTTAGAATGGGAGTGATTTTGTATGACAGTGTTTATAGAGAAACTTATTTTTAGAGCTTACATTTCGGTGCTTGAGATATCTCAATCACCGACAATCTCGGCCATAATACACAGATTCAATGATATCGTAGAAAGAGAAGCTCTAACCAGTATATATCCCGAAATTAAATTCGAAATAACAGAAACAGACGTTAGTGAGACTATGGTTAGATATAAATGTTCTCATACTTATTTCGGAGAGCCAGCTTTTGATGCTCAAGCAGTACTGTTTGAAGGTTGGCTTGAGCATATCAAACTACTAAGGAGCGCAAATGATGGACAAGACGGAAATAATCGAAAGACTTAGGTTCGTAAAGGATATATTTGATAAAGTTGATGACCCAGGATTTACTAGAGATGAACTTTGTGGTGTGTTCTTTTATAAAGGAAATGCGTATTGTACTAACAATCATGTGATATGTAGAATCAAAGATAAGAAAGGCGTCTACGTAGACGACCTTCTTTTTTGGTCCTATTCTCAAGATATCACATCTATTCATGTCTCCAAAGATATTTTTAGAACAAATTTTGTAAAACACTTAGACTCAATCTTTGACTCTTACGCTGAAAATTATTTTTTCATAAAAAGAAAACTCCTTTTAGAGTCAATCCCCCATGAACTTAGGACAGATTCAGCTAAAACAAAAACTTCAGTTTGTATAAAACTGGAAGAAAATCTCTTAAAATTATTTTTCATAAACAAAAAAAGGAAAGTTGTTTCTACGACAAGTATACCTATCCTGACATTCCGTGGGAAAAACCTCAGAATTGTGGAAGGAGCTACCTTTACAGTGAATCTTTTATACCTGTTTAAGGTCACTTCCCTAAGCTTAAATGAATGTGATATAATCGGATTCAAGCTCAAAAATAATTGTACTCATCCGATAATTATTTTTAACAAGAGCTCCAATCGACCAGATATCAGCTGGTCTATCGCACAAATAGTCTTAAAAATTAAATGAGGTATAAGAAATAAAACATGTACTTAGGCCATGTTTTATTTCAACAACAGTATCGGAGGGAGCTGTACTATGGACAAAAATGAATGGTATGAGAAGGCATCGGAGAAGATACTAGATAACCTGGAGGATTTCTATGATAAGTTCTATGGAGATTACCAGCTAACGAGTATTGGGAAGAACAGTTTTAGGCTAGAACCATGCCCTGTATGTGGAGGCAAAGGTTGCACGATAGGCATTGCAGTTAATTGCTTTTCTTGCAAGTGGAGAGGATCACACATCAGTGCCTGTAAAGAGTACCGATCTAGGACAAAGAAAGTGGACGAAGAAACTTCGCTCGTAGAAATCGGCAAATTTCTAGAGATTCCTTATCCTATTGGTACTCCCGAAGAAATCGAAGCTTACAGAAAAAAACAAAGAGAACAAACAATCAAAAGAACCGCAGAAACATTTTACCACAATCAATTACTTGATTGCACGAAAATGTTTGATTTTAAGGGTCAATCTATAACGCCTATAGAATATTTGTCACAAATAAGAGGCAGGGATGATAGTACCGTTGAGGCTCTAAAGATAGGATTCTCTAATGACTATCTAACACTCCGAGAAGAATTAATGCAAGCAGGCTTTTCAGAATCAGAAATAAAGGAATCAAAAGTTTGGATGCCAGAAGGATTATTTGTATTTTTCTACAAACATCCAACAACAAGAGACATAATTAGAATAAACACTAAGAATCCGTTCAAAGTA
>CAIVEC010000028.1 GCA_903904875.1 uncultured bacterium
ACAATATAGAACAGGCATTCATAGGCGGATGGTCTTGTATTGTAAAAAAAGGAGCTCATAAAACAGACGAACTTGTAATATGTACTACGACAGATGCAGTAATACCAGAAGATCTCGCTGAAAAGATGAATGTTACAAATTATCTTAGAAACGGCAATCGTGTTCGTACTGTAAAACTTAGAGGAGTGTACTCTGAGTGTCTACTTATACCAACTCATTATGCAAATGGCAAGATGACAATGGGACATCAAGATCTAGAGGATGGCGTAGATATGATGGAGATCATGGGTATTTACAAATATGAAGCACCAGTAAAGCAAATCCAACTCGCATCAGGAAAGAAGGTACGATATTATGAGAATCCAAACTTTCAGGTCTACTACAAGTTCCCAAATATTAAGAATGTCAAGGGTATGTTTAATGAAGAGGACTTAGTTCAGATTACAAGAAAGCTGCATGGTACAAACGCTAGGTATGGTATTGTCAAGAAGAAAAATATCTCGCTTTGGGATAAAATTAAACGGTTCCTTAAGATTACAGATGAGTGGTATGAGTATGAGTTTGTAGTGGGATCTCATAATGTAGAAAAGGGATCAGATTCTCAAGGCTTCTATGACTCAAACGTCTGGTATACAATAGCTGATAAGTATAAGATCAAGGAAAAACTATGGAAATTTGCAAAGCAGTATTCAACTCCTAAAAACTTTGGTTCCGGATTTGTAATATATGGTGAGATCTACGGAGCGGGTATACAGAAGAATTATGAGTACGGTCTTAAGGAGATTGAGTTTGCCATATTTGATATCATGGAAGAGGGTCATTACTATGGCACAGAGGCTACCTTCGCAGCAACTACAGCGTTATTGGAACTTCCCCATGTTGATATATTATACGAAGGACCTTGGTCTCAGGAAATTCAAGATCGATACGTCCTAAATAATTTTATCCCAGGCACAAAAGTTCCACATGAAGGTGTAGTTATCAAGTATTTATCAGGGAGACGAGACAAGATCGCAAAAGTAATAAACCCTGATTATTTGATCTACGGAGAAAAGAACGATATAGGAGATTTGCACTAAAACTAAGTAACATGGAAGAAATAGACATAGACGAACAAGCAGAAGGCGCAATACTCTTAGATGGGTTTGAAGGTGCTATTATAGGTATTGTTGAGGAGTTTGGCAATGGACCTAGAATACTGTACTCAAAGAAGAAGATAATAGAGATCCTGCAGTCCGAAGATATGACAGAAGAGGATGCGCTAGAATACTATTACTACAACATAATCGGAGGGTATTTAGGTGAGCAGGGAGCATTATTTTTAGACATACCACTAGAAGCTGAGAAGGAATATGGCGAGTGGAAGTACTATACCGAAAGAGAATAGACATGGAAAAGATCAAAATAGAGAAGGAAGTATTTAGGAAGATATTTCAATTTGGACTTCACACAGGGGTTACAGCAACGGATTTTTTTGAAGCGGAGGTGAGTAGTAGACTCCCAAACCATATGACTAGACTGGATGCTGAAGCTCAAGTTGTTTCTGAGATAGCTGACCGTATTATGGCTATAGCCGGGGACTTTGGATTTGAATTGATTGAGACGGAATATACACAGAAGATCGATTACTGCAGGTTTAACTATAATCTGCAAGTTGGTGATATTGTATGGTTTATGGAAGGCGCTTTTGATGAGTTAAATAAAAGGTATTGAGGTTGATGATTTTATCATTGATAACTATGTATCTGAACCAACAATAAAATTTCCATTATCTAATTAATATGTTATTAGTAAAAACTAAGATAAAAGAAAGTAAGATTCATG
>CAIVEC010000029.1 GCA_903904875.1 uncultured bacterium
AAAAGGTCTCCATACGCTCTATCCCAAAGCCGGTGATCAGATTGGTAGTGAAAACCTTGTTTTCTATGAAACAGCGGATCAGTTCAAGAGAGGAAAGGACATCAATAAGATTATCCCCTTTTCATCTCATGGAATAGAATTCTGGCTTACTGAAGTGCGGATGAGAGAAGATACCATGGATGGATCTATCGCTGTCACGATTCTTTCTGCCAAGGTTTCGAAAAATCCTACCGTGTTGCTTGCTAACACTAATTATGGTTTAGATACGGATCAAAATGAAACTGATGATCCCATTCCCTGGTACTGGTGGATAGCAATCTTTACTCCAGTTCTCTGTGGATGTTATTTAGCAATCCGCCGATGGGCATAATAAACTCTTTGAAAATCTTATGATCCTGATATTATTTATCAGGATTTTTTTTGTGATAATGGGTTATATTTATGATAGATCAATATTTTTGATCACATGTAATATTATCGTCTATTATTTCAAAATCTTTAATATTTGGGCAACCATGTGTACAATAATTATCACTTATAATTTTTGAATTTAGTGCATTTTCGTATTTTTCTTCATTTCCTTTTGGTTTGAACGTAGGATGTATATTCAATTTCCATTCTATCGCATTAAATCTTGGATCGTATTTTTTTGTTTTAATATTGATTGGTATAATATTAATCGCTTGCGGATTTTCTGTATCTACGATATAATCTTTACTGTTTAGCGGTCTGTGTACCCATGCCATGAAATATCCTTCAGGAGTATTGGTATTGATAGGGTTGGTATGATATATTCTTTGCCCATCTTCATAATAGTGATCATACGGCATAAATTCATTCTCGTTTCCTATATCTTTTCCTATGAGCACCGGCTGGATATTTATCAATCTGTTGTTTTTATCAAAAAGATAGACTTTACAACTGTCCTTGGAGATGATTAGATAGTTCTGGTTGTTATAATCTATCTTCCCTTCCAGAAATTCCTTGTATGCGTCTTTGACGTCTTGTCCTATTTCAGGATTGTTCGTTATTTCCATGTCGAATGATCATAGATAGGGTGTTATCCTTTCCATGGTGTTCTGATCTATAATACCCGTTGTTTGGTTTGAGGTATATATAGAATTCTCTTTCATTCACAAAAATTTCTGCAATCCTACGATATCTCCTGCATACAAGTATTCCCTGATGCTGTCTCTACTGTCCTTATTTTCCACATCAGTGACTGCTGTTATGATATCCTCGTATGTTATCCCTTCTTCCAATGAGGTTGTTGGTATGTTTTTTTGGATTTTTTCAAGAGAAATGATGTCTTCACTGAAGACTGGATTTTTTTCTGGCTTTTTGATTTCGTACTGTCTTTTGTTCTTCGTGTCTCGTTCAGCTATCTGAAGGATGCCTCGTGCTACTCCAGCCGTGATTCCTAAAATCGCTAAGGTTGTAAGTATTTTCTTTCTTATTGATTTCATTTTTTCTTTATTATTTTCTTTTTTGAGTATTTTTTGGATTTCTTTAAGAGATTTGCCTTTGAATACCTCAATGATTCTTTTTTCCTCTTCTTCTGTAAGTTCTACGTTTTGAACAAATTCTTGACTAGCATTTATATTTTCTTCTATTTCTCA
>CAIVEC010000030.1 GCA_903904875.1 uncultured bacterium
AACTCTTCTGAGACACCGAGCAGTTTCCAAAAAATAGTATTGAGGTCATGATGTTTGAGAAATATCGAGATTCACCAAAAAAGATCCTCGCCGTGGATCGTTCTTTGTTTGTTGGTATAAGCCAGTTTATTTGCGTGCGTGATGCATGAGCTAGAATGGTTCGTAAGCAATGTCTGTATCTGTGAAAACATGCGTCTCGTTGCTCTATATAAAAATCGGATGTCCTTACAGTATTTTTTTGTTGGGCAAATTCAATAGAACTAAAATGAAAAATTATAATTTTTTTTTAAAACGCTTCGCTGGGGTCACTTTCTTTTTTCTATCGCCTCGCCTGCTGGGCCTTACAAACGCTCCGCTTGGGTCACTTTTTGGCATTGCCCCAAAAACTGACGAAAAAACTCTAGCCAGATGCAAATTCAACGACCCGTCATTTCATCATGAAATGCTTATCTATCTCACTTTGTTCGCACACATTCGTGTGACTCACTTCAGTTCGATTATGTTGATTGCTTCGAATTTGGGGAGTGTCTTGTCATGTATCTGGCGGATGTAATGAAGTTAAATTATATATTTTTAAGCTTTTCTTGAATATCTTGTGCTTATTATTACTCTTATTTTCGTTTATTCGTTTAAGCGTTTTATCGTTTAGTCGTTTGCCATGTTGTGATTTTTGAGGGCGTTATTCAGCCCGAGCGTCAAACCTATGAATATCATCCGGCTCCGCAAAAAAGTACTCTTACAGAACTTAGAATATCTCCAATCCATCCAGCCGGAGGCCGCTATTTTTCCGGTCCTGAAATCCAATGCGTACGGTCATGGCCTGAAACAGGTCGTCAGGATGTTAAGAAATACTGATGTTCCGTATATCGCGATAGATAGCTATCCGGAATACGTCGTCGTCAAGAAACATTGCCGCATTCCTATATTGATTCTTTGAGAGACATTGCTCGAAAATTATAGCAAATTCGATCACAAAAAGACTACGTTCTGTGTCTATAATATATGAACCATCAGACATCTCTGAAGGTTAGGCAAAGAGACGAAGATCCATCTGTTCTTCAATACCGGGATGAACAGGGAAGGTGTCCAGGAAGATGAATTGCCAGGATTGATAAAAGAGCTTCAGAGCCATCCTAATCTCATAGTAGAATGAGTTATGTCTCATTTTTTCGATGCTGATGAATTGTACGAATCTACGCTTCCTGATCAGGTCTCGCGTTTCAAGCGCATGTATTATAAAGTATTAGATGCATGATTCACTCCTGAATGGAGACATTTAGGTAATAGCGCTGCAATGTTCAAGATCAACGATGAATTCTTCAATGCCTATAGGCCATGAATCGCATTATATGGCTACAATCCATTGCATTCAGATGATCCATCCTACAAACGTGGCAGTAATCTTTTGCCGGTTCTTTCTGTCACTTCCAGAGTGATCAGCCTTCAAACCATCCGGCCAGGGGAGTGAGTGAGTTATCATCATGAATACAGGCCGAGCGATAAGGAAACTGTCGCAACTATCCCCTTTGGATATGCTGAATGATTGCCGAGAAGCGCTTCCGGAAAGATCTTCATGAAGCATCGCAAAACATTCTTTCGCCAAGTGTGACTTATCTGCATGAATCTTTCAAGCTATATCGTAGATACTTCTGTCCATATCGGCGACGAAGTCGAAATCATTTCCGATAATCCTCGCGCAAAGAATTCCATGGCGAGCCTCGCAGAGGCTGGTTGAACTATTGTTTACGAGACTTTAGTAAAACTTGATAGAGGAATCAGAAGAGAGATCATATAACAAATTTCTAATTTTCAATTTCTAATTTCTAAACGAAACAGATTTTATTCTCTCATGATTATTCTATGAAATCAACATTCACTATCGGAGTTTTTGGAATAATAAGAGATGAACAGAACCGCGTTCTTTTATGTTTAAGAAATGACTATGATTTATGGAATTTGCCTGGTGGCACTCTAGAACAAGGAGAATCTCCATGGCAAGGAGTGATTCGTGAAGTGAAAGAGGAAACGTGATTGGATGCTGAAATAATTAGATTGGCTGGTGTATATAATAAAGTAGATAAAAATGAAATAGTTTTTTCGTTTGAATGTAAGATAATCTCCGGAATAATAACACTTAACGAAGAAGCAAGGGATATTCAGTATTTTTCACTTCATGATATTCCCAGAAACACCTCTCCAAATCAAGTTGAAAGAATAAAAGATCTTTTTGAACAGGGCAATGAAGTAATTATGAAAATTCAAACTGGTAAATCTTCTATAGAACTCATCAAAGAAGGAAAGTTATAAAAAAATCATTTAGAGCTCTTAACGAATATATGAAACATTATCAAGAAATGGCACAGAATGTAATCAATGATAAAAACAAACAGGATGAACTTGTCTCCTGTTTGCTTTCTGTGATACAGGAATGATGATATGCATGAGCAATTATCTTTTGCTGAAATTATTTGGTATGAATAAATAGCAGAAATGAGTTAATCCCATGCGTTCCTGAAGAATTTGTCCGTGATTGAGAAATAATCGATCAAGAGAGTTTTGATGTATGTGAAAAAATGTGAAATGAGAGATTTGATACAAAATTTTCTTTGTTTTCCCTGAAAATCTGATTAGAACTGTTTTCAAAAATGCATATTGAGAAGCAACTTTTATTGTCTGTCGATGATAAATACATAGATTGAAATAAAGCAAAGGACTACTTGAGAATATGATATAAAGCAATACCTAGCACATATAGAACATTGCTAGAAAAATATGTATGATGAGTAAAATGAATAAAGAAACATTTAAATAAAATAGTGTCTGCTCTTTACAAAACATGACTCACCAAGAAAAATGAATTTGTGTTGAGTGAGAGATCTTTAGTTAAATGATTTGACAGAAACAAAGAACATAATACTGATTGATACAGCTGATATCTCGAAAGTTTGTGAAAAGATCGAACATCCTGTTCGTTGGAGATATTCCATCTGTTGATGTTGTTGAAGGAACAGAAAATGAAAATCTTCGAAGGCTGTTGAATCAGTGACAAGATTGGTATCTTTATGTTTATCCCTGATGCTTGCGTCTCAAGCGCAATGCAAGGATGATTGGCCGTTTCCAAGACCGATGAAACATTCGAAGTTATAAATATAACACAGACGACTACTGTAGAAGAATGAATCATCATGATAACAAAAATAACGAAGAACTGAGTATTTAGATTGTAAATATTTATTTTATAAATTGATCAAATGTCTTTTTGGTATGCGCTGATAAGCGTATTGGTAGTGAGTGCGATATCGTTGATAGGTATTGTTGCATTGGGTATCCGTGTGTCTTTGCTCCAAAAGATTATCTTATTCCTGGTGGCTTTTTCGGCTGGCGCTTTATTCGGCGATGCGTTTTTTCATTTGTTGCCACAAGTAACAAAACAATGATGAAACATGATCGTCTCTTCATTATGGATTCTTGGATGAATTCTTTTTGGCCTGATCACGGAAAAAGTCATCCGTCGGAATCATTGCCATATGCCGATCACCAAGAAACACATCCATCCGTTCGCTATCATGAATCTGGTCTGAGATAGTGTCCATAATTTCATTGATGGATTGATCATCGGCGCAAGTTATCTGGTCAGTATCCCTGTAGGAATCGCCACCACCATAGCGATCATTTTTCATGAAATCCCTCAGGAAATGTGAGATTTCGGTGTACTTATCCATGGGTGATTCAGTAAAAAAAGAGCGCTTCTCGTTAATTTCCTGACAGCGCTCACTGCAGTACTTGGTGTGCTTATTGCATTTCTGCTTGATCATTATACTCATAATATGGTAGCGGTACTGGTTCCGTTCGCAGCAGGAACTTTCATATATATCGCCGGTTCTGACCTTATTCCTGAGCTTCACAAAGAAAATAAATTATCTCAAAGCATCCCTCAGATACTCTTTTTTCTTTTGGGAATCTGAATTATGTCGATATTATTGTTTATTGAGTAATTACTATATATTTTTGAAACAGAATATATACATCCTCCTTCAAAAATGTTTTAGTTTTTGATTGAAGGATGCATAGTTGACCAAACAATAATTCTTCGTTGCACTTCACAATTATTTGTTGGTCAACTATAATTTCGACCTCATGAAAACTCTCAATACTTCAAGTTTTCATTGGGTCTCAATTAAAAAAAGCTTTACCATCGAATACGAAGTAAAGCATCATTTTCTTTTAAATCCGTTTTTTTCCCGTATTTTTTGACCCCATCTTTTAAATCTTCTGGATATCTTTTTTACAAAAAATGCAATGAAGATCACAACAAATGCGCCAAGTGAAAATTCAATCCAGAAAGAAAAGTTTGTTATCTTATCAAATCTAAGCAAAGCGAAAAGCCTTACTACGTATGGAAGAAAGAACATTACCATTATTGCGACAGTATCTGCTATATAGAGCACCACTACCAATCTCTTCTTCTCTAATATTCTTACCCTTTTAATTTTCTTACGGAGATATACCTGTAACCAAGTAAAGATTCCCGTAAGGATTATCACAAAATCTAATATAATCGTTGATCCCCTTAGGAAGAGAGACCATTGTAAATCTATTTTTCCGATGATGTATTCACCGAAAAAAGCGAATATACTATAAATTATATAGAGACTGGCTAAAATTATTAGAACGAAGTTAGAGAAAAAAATCTTTTTTATTTTTTCGCTCATCTTTTTATTTTTATTTGAACCCCACTTATATACTTATTTTACAATAAAGCAATTATATTTTCTTCAAGACATAGATAATTCTTATTATATCTCCTTCAAAAAGCTGATATTTGTGTTTTTTCTGAATGACAAAATGATATTTTTTACTGAAATGCACGATATCTTCTGACTCTTCGGGGGTGTATTGCTTATATAAGATCAGATGGCCTCCTTTTTTGACGAGATGATGGACTCGAGGGAGTAATTTATCTATATAACCAACAGCTCTTGCAGTGACGTAATCAAATTCTTCTTTATAGAGTTCGGCTCTGGTCCGCACCGCTTTGGCATTCGCTATTTTCAGCTTGCTAATCATCTCGTTGACGGCATCGACTTTCTTTTTGGTGGAGTCGATTCCGGTGCATTGTACTTCCGGATTACTTATCGCTATCGGCAACAACGGGAATCCACCGCCGGTCCCTACGTCGCAAAGCGTGGATTTCGGCTTCAGAATCAGTGCTTTATTGATTTCCAGAGAATCCTGGATATGTTTGATCTCAATACCCTCTGAATCCCTGATAGCTGAGAGATTAGTATGTGAATTTATCGATATGAACTGATCTATTAGCTCTTTTCGTTGTCACCGATCTGCTTTCGAAATCGGCAATCACTTCACTTTGTTCGTACTTACCGTTTCTCAAGTCATCGGTATTCTTTCGACATCATAAAAACCTTCTCCGCTAGGGCGTCTCAGGCTTTTATTGTGTCTCAAGGACTTTTCCATAGGTGAGAAGCTGGTTGACTAAAGTTTTCGCATCGATATCGATATAGTTCTCGCATCCGAACTCTAATATTAGAGTGTTGGCGCTCAAAACTATACTACCTGATACTCTTGCTTTATTCCTTAAAATCATTATAGTAGGTCACTGTATTCGTTTTTTTTACATGATATAGAGTAGTATGGTTATAAGAAAGCTGAAGCAAAAAAAAATAGTAAATACAAAAGTCATTGTTCGATTTATCCTGCTCTGTGTGGGAACATATTTTTTGATTAAGCTTGTTACCTGAATTGCTCATAGATTTAGCCAGACCGTTCCGGAAGATATGTATACGTTGGGTGCAACCCTTACTTTTTCCGGTAGGATTGTGACTGATAACCAATTTCCTACTTATACCCACTCACTTATCACTAAAGAATGAAAAAAAATTGGTCTCAAAAGCTCTACTATCAATCTCAATGCCTATGTGGATAAAAAGATAGAATTGGTCGGTAGTGTTAAAAAATATTTCAAAGTCACTCCTGTCATGGAAGTGGATACCATTAAGATTCCTGATCAAGGACTTATCATCACCGATAATAGATATTTTTTCGTCAACGAACTTGTATATCTGGATTTTTCCACCCAGCCTCAATTGAGCGCTTCCAAATCATGAAATGATATCCAAGTACGGTTCAATGAAGACCCTGTCGTAAGCATCGAACGTTTCGTATGCAGCAAAATCCTCAAGACCCGTGACTGCACCTATCTGATCACCAATTATATCCAGACCAATAAAGATAATTTCGAATCCTATCGAGCATATACGTTTTATAAACATGGAACAGGATTTTGGACTACGTTTGATGATAACCAGTTCGGTTTCTTATTTAAAAATGTTTCCGATGATATGATCTTGGATATCTCTAATATGTTCAGGATCGTCAACAAGGATTTTGTCGTAGAAAATAAATCCAATCTTATCCAATCCAATTGCCAGAATGATTTTTCTCAACTTCGTACCATAGATCCTGAATGAACATTTACCTATCATGATCCTTATACCATCACGCTTGGACTTCAGGGATCTGATAAAAAAAAGAACCCTGCTACGTGCAGGATTACTTTTGATATTCGAAATGATCGGAATGTTACTGATGTACAATTCAACTAAAATATAATTAATAATGAAAAGTGAAAAATGAATAATGTCGGTATCTGTCTTATTATGGCCCATTGTAATTACAATAGATGATAATAGTACAAATCATACATTATTCATTCTTAATTATTAATTTTTCATTGATTTTTAGTTTATTTCACATCTAGTATTTTCACTTCTTTTCTTTCATTGTTAAGTCTCATTTTTACGAGATCTCATGATTTTTTTCATTTGATTGCTAGTCCCATCGGTGATTCCAGTGATATCTTGATAGAATCTTTCACTGCCTTGAGACTCTTGTCAAAATCCATGGTGGTCTCTCATGTACCTACAACAGTTACGGTAAATATATCGCCATCATCCATTTTTACCGTTACTTTAGAACCATAATCTATGATCTTATCTGTTTTGCTTTTTTTCTCTTCTTTGATGATTTCTACATCATCGATCAAGGTCTCTATTTCACTGATTCTCGAATTGATAAAATCCTTATCTTCGAGTGCAGACTTATATTCAAAGTTTTCTGAAAGATCTCCCATAGCTTTTGCTTCTCCCAATCTTTCTAAGATTGCAGGAAGTTTAACTTTTTTGAGCTCATTGAGTTCTTGGACTAACTGTTCATATCCCTCTTTGGTAAGATAATTTTTTTTCATAACTACAATGTGGTAAATAAATTAAAGCATATATTCATTGTTATTTTTTTGGCCTATTGGGTTTCTCTCAGATATCCGATAAATGTGTTTTAAAGTGCTCGAATGCGTGATTGGGTATATCTTCTATGATCTTGAAGCCGCTATCTCCTGTGGACCATTTGAAGAGCTCGCCATCATAATTGAATTTGAAGTCACCTTTCCGTTTTCCAAGCTTGTTCTGCTTGATGACGTATTCTATCCTGATCTCTGCGGTATCCTTTTTGGCATAAATCTTTTTGAGATAAGAATCCATCTTCCCTTCAATGTTTTTCTGGACAATGTCTTTCACGATCGCTTGCATGTTTGCAGGTACGTCAACAAACTGGTAGGAAACTACAGGTTTTTTTGCCATTTATACATAGGTATAGGATAAAAAAACATTGTATAGAGATGTCTTCATCGGATATATATGTAATTGTCCGAAAAATTCAATCTATTTATCTATCTATCCGAGCTTTTGGATAAAATCTTTTTTGATATCCAGATTTTTTTGTCATTCCTTGATCATCGTGTAGCTTTTTCTGATGAGTTCCCTGATGTCCTGATAATAGATAAGCGCTAATACTTCATTCAGCGTACATCGTTTGTGGATGCCGATATATCCTTCGGCGCGTTCTATCTTGACGAATTCGGGATCTCCGGAATATTGGATCAGAAAATAGGTCACATCTTTGTCCATCTGGCCTTTCTGATGCTCGGTATTCCTCAATTGCGTCGTTCCTATCTGTTGTTTGAGTCTCATCTGGTTGATAGGTATCCCGGTCTCTTCGCTCACTTCCCTGAGTGCCGCTTTGGTTATCTCTTCGCTGCCTTGGATCTTCCCTTTGGGAGCTACCCGTTCTATCTTACCACTGAGGGCATGTCTCTTGATGAGCAGATATCTCGGTTCCCCATCTGAAGCAATATAATAAACAATTCATCAAGCGCTTTGAATAATCGGTGACATAGTATATAAAAAATAACTAAAAAAATACATTAAAAATTATGTGATATGGAAATATGATTATGGATTAATTCACTTAATGATCTTGCCCATAAGTCTTGCAAATCGATTCTGATCCTTGGTACTATTTTGAATGGTAGTATCAATGTTCATATATGATTCTTCTAATCATTTTCTAGCTTCAGGACGGTTAAGTTGATTGATGGCTGTCTTGATTTCCGGAGGGAGTGTCGAATAATTTTTCTTTATCACTTCTCTTTTTGCTTCCATTCATTCTGCTCATTGAATCTGTTTGAGTAATTCTGCAGCTTTTTTGCGATCTGCTTCTGTTTCCGCTTTACCGAATTCTTTTCCGCTGAGCGTATTCTTGTACTCTTTCTTTGCTCATTCAGCTCATCAAGCACCGGTCTCTATATTCATTTTTTCTGCTTTATCTGCCATGATAGTGAAATTATTTATGTAAAGACTGTAATATTTTCTTGAAGATTGCTACATTTTTCTTGTAATTCACTCTTGTCGGTCCGATGATGCAAAGCATACAATCGTAGTCCTCAATTGTTATTTTAGTATACAAGCAGGAGATCAGTATTTTCTGATCTTCTATAAACGTATAATATATCTGATTTTTTTTCAGAATTTTGCTATCGATGAATTTCACGATCCTCTTTTCTTCGATGAAACGGATGATGCTTCTCGTGGTATGATATTCGTCCACCATATCGTCTCTGAGCAGATTGTTGATTCCGAGATAATAGTATTCATCGTTTCTTAGAAATCCGACAACGACACCGTCAGCCATAGCCCCTATGCTTTCCACTAATTGTTTCAATCCGCTTCTGACCTTGATGACTTCGACTTCTTTTTCGTCTTCTTGAGCAACAAGATAATTTTCTATATACATCGTCAATCCTTGAACCGTAGGAACTCTTCATGAACTGTTATATGGCTGATAGACCATACCTGCTTTTTCAAGCATGTTCAGATATTTCCTTAGGGTAGAGGGAGCATATTCAGCGTCTTCCAGCGAATGCAAAAATTTAGAACCGACCGGCTCTCCTTTGTTGATATAATTGTCGATAACTACATCGAGCAGAGCTAAAAGTTTTTGATCGAAATCTACCATTGCTGAAATTTCAATATCTACGCTATAAAATTCTTTGCTTTTTGTTGGTATAGACTATATAGTTTTCCTCTAAATTCTCAAGACAATCTTCTATAAAAATTTTTTGAACGCTCCGCTGGGGTCACTTTTTGGCATTGCCCCAAAAACTGACGAAAAAACTCTAGCCAGATGCAAAACTCTGAACCAATATTCCAAATATACATTTTCTACCAACTCGACTCCGTCCCACCTACGGCGGGTCCCACTTCGTCTCGTTTCATTTTGCTTCTTCATCTGTGGATCGTTTACTATCTCGTGGCGTGCATCTGGCGGATGTAATTTAGCAATAAAAAAAAACCCCTTTTCGAGGTTTGACTGTTGTTTGTGTGTCACTTTTTAATCTATCGTTGAGTTGTCTTCTGTTGTGCTCATGTTTTCCGTGTTTTGGAGCTGTTTCTGCCAAAGCATCCTATTTATCGACATCCTGGTAGGGGAGGCATTACAGAATTCGTCAGCAGTCAATACGAGGAATCATTTGATCCCTTGCATGATATAGCTCAGATTAAAATCATTTTCCCGTATCTTTTGGTGGATTTTATGCTCTCCAACTTTTTTTAGGCCTTTGATAGAAATATAATAGTAAATATCATGTTCTCCTATCTCCATATCCGGATTCTTTTCATACTCCAATTCATGAATCTGATTGGTGTTCTGATGATCCAAGCAGATAAGGTATTCTTTCAATGCGTCTATATTTTGAAGGATATTCTTGATCTTGTAATAATGCAGGTATTTCAAAAAATCTTTCACCTCTTGTTTGAGATATCCTGCGATATCCAAGGTATCTAGTTCATCGACAATATTTTTGCTGATAATGTCTTTTTTGGTTTCTGCCATAGGAGGTCGAAGAGATAAAACTCTTATTTAATAAGATGTAATTTTACAGGATGCTTAGCTTTGAGATAGTTGAGCAAGTGGATATCGTGAGTGATCAAAAAGATGGTATTCCCTGCTTTGTTCGCTTGGATAAGAATGTCTGCCACGACCTGTGTGTTCTCCCAGTCGAGATTTCCTGTCGGTTCGTCAGCAATGATGAATTCCGGATCGTGAATAAGCGCTCTTGCGAGAGCGACTCTCTGTTTTTCTCCGGAACTTAATAATTTTACCGGTTTATTTAGGAGATGTTTGACGTTCACTTTCTGCAACACTTGTTTGAGTTTGGATTCTATGACTGTTTCTCCGAGTTCGTACAATTCAAGCGGATAGATGATGTTTTCTCTCACGGTAAGATCTTCCAAAAGCTGATAATCTTGGAAAATTATTCCCAATCTCTTTCTCAGAATCTGTATGTCTTCTGGTGTAAATGTAGAGATATCCTGTTTATTGTAGAAGATGGTCTTTTCCGGTGGGGTAAGCTTTCCTGTGAGGAATTTCACTAATGTCGTCTTTCCTGTCCCTGATTTTCCTGTAAGCACGAAAAACTCATTGGGTTGCAATGATAGACTCAATTTTTCAAAAAGTTTCACTGGATTGTCTCGGTATCATCGGCTGAGATTTTTGATCTCTATCAGTGGTATGCTTTTGTCCATGACTTTTGTCGATATAAAAGCTTTTTGTTTTAACAGTATCATTATAGCCTCAAAAAGTCTATTTTGCAAAATAAATACCCAGGCCTAGGCTATTTGGATTGACAAAATCACTAAAAAATGCTTCGTTGGGTAAAAATGCTGGATTTGGTGTAAAAATCGTTGAAAATGCTAGGAAAATGCCTACATTGGACTCAGCACTTTATTTTTTTGTTGCAAAGAATGTTGGATTTGAAACATGCCTTATGAGAATTGGAGAAAGTCGTCGATGCGGCTCAGTTGGAGAATTTTTTTCAGATATATCTATGAAAGAAAGGATTCATCAACGAAGAATTCAAGGTCATGCTCACCTTGCCTGC
Source organism: uncultured bacterium (assembly GCA_903904875.1). GTDB lineage: Bacteria > Patescibacteriota > Gracilibacteria > Absconditabacterales > Absconditicoccaceae > CAJBLF01. The sequence goes on from CAIVEC010000030.1 coordinate 11,294, forward strand.
CGAAGAGAAGAAAGACAGAGGAGCTAAACTTTCCGACATCAAGACGAAACTGACGGAAGCCTATGAAGCTAAACAGCAGAGCTTCAAAATGGGGCAGATCAACCAGCAGCTCGAAAAAGATCTTGTAGATATCAGTTTGGATACTTCTAGTGAAAACTGATCGTATTCACTTCTTGCAGAAGTCAGAAGAGAAGTTGAGGAAATTTTCAAATCATTGTGATTTGTTATGGAATATGGTACGGAGATGGTCACTAAATTCGAGAATTTCGAATCCGTGAATATCCCGCTTACTCATCCTGCTACAGAAATGCATGATACTATCTATCTCAACGAAAAAGATCCAAGCGGTGAAAACTTCGTTCTCAGGACACATACCTCATCCATGCAAAATTATATGATTAAAAAATACGGCGTACCGCTCAAGGCGCTGGTTCCGTGAAGAGCATATAGATTCGAGAATATGGATGCTACGCATGATACGATGTTCTATCAGGTGGAAGGCATGTATATCGGAAAGAATATCAGCATCGCTCATTTCAAGAGCCTTATGGAGACTATGCTCAATGCTGTCCTAAAAAAGAAAGTGGAAACCAGGATGAGACCTGGATATTTTCCATTCGTCGAACCTGGATTTGAAATCGATGCGAGATATGAATATCTCAATCCGAAGACCGGAAAAAAAGAGATGTCCAAACGGCTGGAAATATTGCCTGGAGGAATGATTCATCCTGAAGTGCTTAAGGCTGCAGGCGTAGATCCTGCTGAATGACGGTCGGGATTCGCTTTCGGTCTGGGTATGAGCAGGCTCGCTGCCATCAAATACGGCATCAAGGATATTAGATATTTCACCAACGGCGATTTGAGATTTGCGAAATCATTCGCATAAAAAATATTTATTCTTGGACTTTTCCTATGAATATTCCTTTCTTCCGAAGATCCGTCATCATCGTCACCATAGTGATCGCTGTGACCGATTTCGTCGTATTCTATGCACTCAAAAGGAAAGGTACCGACCTCAATACTTTGACGTGGAGGTTCGTTCTTATGGTCGTTATCATTACCATCATACCTATAGTCATCAATTTCCGAGTTCATTTCGTACTCAAAAAATAGAAAAACCCTGCTTAAGCAGGGTTTTTATTTTAACTCAGTCGAATCTATTCGGAAGGGATTTAGACATTTTATCAGGTCTCTGCTGACTTCAACTCTCTTCGTTTTTTTAATCATCTGAATGACTTTAACTTTCACAGGTTCGCTATCTGCGATGGATTGATATTCGTAGATATTCTTTTCCTTTATTTCTTCGTTGTTCATAATTTCATCCAATCAAAGAATAAATATTATTTTCAGAATGCTTTTACCCATTCATTAAACTTGTCTATCTTATCTTTTCAAAACTTCTTGCGTTCTTCCTTTATTTTATCGATGGTCTTTTCTTTGGAAATGCCTTTTTCAGTTTTACTAAAGAACTTGTCTGCGAAACAAATAATCTCTTCTTCAATGGAAATCGGTAGCATATCTCTTTTGGGTAGTGGAAGTTTTTCCCTCTCTATATCTTCGGCTGTTAATCATATGCCAATATGTCTTTCACAAACAAGCGCATGTCTTGGAAATCACTCTTTTTCCAGAATTTCTCTTCCAAGATATCCATGGCAGATATATGGTTTATCGCCGGAACAACCGAGGTCCGGTGCATCAGTCAAAAAAATCCCTATATCATGCAGCATCGTTGCTTCCTGAATAAATTTCAGATCAGGATGAAGATGCGGTACGTGTTTCGCTATTTCCAGAGCTTTTTTGGTAACAGCTTCGCTGTGAGAAATCAGAAGTTGATATGTTTTTGAATCAATGCTGTAATATTTCTGAATGATTTTTATCGGATCCATAGTGAAATAATTAGTAAATCTAAATTACTTATTCTTCCATTTCTCTCTGATTCTTTTCGCGATCATCTGTCTATCCCGTTTCGTGCTCATAAACTTCTTGAATCATTCTACGAGCGTATGATGCTTCTTGTCTTTCACTAAGACTCCGCAGTCTTCATCCACTAATTCAGCGGTAGCTCATTCACCGTAACCGAACACGGGAACTCACAAAAGCAATGCTTCGACGGTTCCGATTCCGTAGCTTTCTTTGGTCAAATTAATGAGTCATTTGGCTTGGCTGATGATCTTTATCTTTTCATCTACATCGGTGATCCATCCTATGAAAATAATTGACGGACCTGCGATGGATTTCAAATATACTTCATCGGGACCGCTTCCCATGACGATAAGCGGCACTTTTATTTCGTTACATAACTTGATTATCTTATCTGCTTCTCTGACAAAAGTCACTAATCTACCGACGTAGAGATAATATTCCAGCGGTATTTCCTGAACTGCTGGGATAAAACATTTTTCTGTAACGCGTGGATATTTTATCTGAATATTTTTCATGCCATAGAGTTCTTCTGCTGCTTTAGCGGTGTATTTGCTATTGGCGTAGACTTTATCGAACTTGGTAAACTTGAGATCCCGTTTTCTCAGCTTCGGAACTATCCGATTGAAGAGCTTTCATTTTATTCCCGTCAATTTCTCTTTGTACTCGTCATAATGCGTCCGGATATATTGCATAGGCGAGTGGAGATAGAGCGTTGTCTTGATTCAGGATATCGAGGTGATGTTTTTCGCGATGGCGAAGGAAGAAATGAGAATGTGATCAGGCTTAAACTTTTTTATTTTACGAGAAAGGATTTTCATCAAACTTGGATAGAAGAACATCAAGTTGCGATAATCAAAAAGCCGCGAAAGGAGTCGAACTTTATGCGTACTGCATCGTAGGAAGATATTATTTATCCGCTTAGGCAAAGCCGTCACTACTTTGAGCGTATGATGTTGTGTCTTGAGTTGTTTGCAATCAGAAAAAAGCGTAAACACCTTAGCGTTTTCCACTTCCTTTTGTTCATCGATAAGGTCTTTGAATACGGCAAGCGCTCATCCTGGCTGGATCCGGCAATGCACGAAGGCGAATTTCATACATCAGCTATCAAATAAAATCATTAAAACAGTATATATTATTCGTTTCGAAGCAAGGAAAATATTTTATCATGAGAACCGCTTGAAAAATATTCGGAAAACCGTATTACTCAACCACTTTATGTTTTTCTGTAGTGAAAATGAATAGAGAAGAAAGAGTGTTTGTAAGAAAAAATCTTATCAAACTTATCATCGGACTTATATTACTAGGATTTTCGCGGTCATATATCCAAAACCATCCTGCTGAAAAAGCTTCCATCTTTTCAGGTTTCCAGGTGCTTTGGCAGAGAGCAGTGGTGTACGTCCATAAAGTGACTAATACCAATTCTGAAGCTTTCCAAAAGAAATACGATTATGAAAAGACCTATGAAGAACTTATCAATATGGCGGAAAATAAAAAATGCGTAGATCCTGCAGTGCTTACTGAACTCAATGAGACATATCTCAAACTTCAAAAGGAATGAATCAAAACTCTAGAAGACGATTTGCCTGGATATATCCGTCAAGCGAACGAGTATAAAAACATGATTGATAATTGCACTAAATAATTTTCTAATTTCTAAAAAGGTCCGCATTGGTGCGGACTTTTTGTGTATAGTCAATGACGTCTAAAAGAACGGGATTTTAATCGCTCGGTAATGAACCAAATCCTTGAGCAGGATATAGATTCACAATGCCATCAAGAGTACAAAGAAGACAAGGTTTATATATCCTTCTATATTGAAATATTTTTCCGGTTTGAGTTTGCCGATTCATTGGATTAACACTCCTAACAATCTTCCTCCATCCAATGCCGGGATAGGCAAGATGTTGAATATCGCCAGGGCTAGTGAGATCATTCCTGCAAATGCGAGATAGAGTTTCCATCCTCATGCATTGAGCAAAGATTCACCAAACTTAATCGCTCATGCCGGTCAGGTGAGCCTATTGAGTGATGTCTTGATCCTATTCTTATTGAATGAAAGGAGATCGCCTCCTAGTGTTCCTAACGCTGAAAACGTAAGTACGGTCTGTGCTTTGATTTCTTTAGCTCCTACCCGCATCGCTTTGAAGAACGGGAATTTGATCGGTTTGAGGTTGAGATTTTCCGCTTTGAAGGTCAATCAGAGAATACAGTTGTCAGCAGGACAATGTGCCTTAGTAAGTACTTTCTTATTATCTCTCGTGAAAAGCAATGCTATATCTTTATCAATATTTTTTTTCAAAACACTACCGATGTTCCGGACATCCACTGGCTCATTATTTATAGAGATCACGGTATCTCCTGACATCAATCCCATCTTTTGTCCGAGAAAATCGGATGATACGCTTTCGATTTTTGCTGGAGTGGAAATTAAATCGCCACTGATAAATCCTTGTTTCCACAGAAAGTTTACTGTTGGCATCAAATAACTGTTTTGCGTGCTAGTCAATGCATTTTCCGGAAGCACAGAAATAGGCTGCGTACCCATGGTAAAGATAGCCGTGAAAATCACTCGTGCGAGGATGATATTCATACCGACTCCCGAAATCAGAATCAATATTTTCCTTCCTATCTTTGCTTTGATGAAACTATCCTTGGCATTGAAATCTGCTTCATCCTTCGGATCCTCTCATTTTAATCTTACGAATCCTCCGAGAGGAATGAGGTTGAGCGTGTATTCCGTACCTGATTTATCTTTTCGGAGCGTGCATACTTTCGGCGGTATACAGATACCGAATTCCAATACTTTGACTCATTTTCTTTTTGCACTGATGAAATGCCCTAATTCGTGTATGAGCACAAGACCCATAAACATCAAAATTCACAATACTACTGCCATTTTCTTCTCTTCATTATAAATGTAAAATTTGTTTGACTAGTATTTACGAAATTGTATAACCAAAGCAACTCATTTTTTTATCTGACTCCTAGATACATATGAAATTATTCGACGCGCATACGCATCTGAATACCGAACCGCTGCTTCATGACCGGCAATGATATCTGCAAAAATTCATCGATGTCGGATGAGCGGGACTGGTGAATTCGTGAGCGAGCGAATCCTATAATATCCAAGGCATCGAAATCGCTAAGATAGCTGAGCATGATTTCACAAGCTGTATCGTGAAAGCGACACTTGGCCTACATCCGTTGGAATGCGTTGATGGAACGGTTGTTGCGAAGGATATCCCTGCAAAGATACAACGGCTCAAGGATTTATATGTAGCGAACAAACAATATATAGTAGCTATCGGTGAAACCGGTATCGATGTTCATTATCCTAATTGACCGGAAACATTGGAAACTCAGAAACAACTTTTTATCCAACATTGCAACTTGGCTCGTGAATTACAATTACCATTAGTTGTACATTCCAGGGACGCGTTTGATCAGACTTTGGATGTACTGAAGGAGTACAAAGATTTGACTGTTTATTTTCACTGTTGGGGATATTGACCGGAGGAAATTAAAAAATTACAAGATTATAAAATTAAAAGATTGTTTATCGGTTTCTGTGGTAATATTACCTATAAGAACACTGAAGATTTGCGTGAAAGTTTACAGCTTGTCCCTTTGCAACAATTGCTCTTGGAGACTGATGCGCCGTATCTGACACCTCAAGCGGTTCGCGGACAGGATAATCATCCGGCAAATGTGAAATATATCTACGATTTCGTCGCCGAAACGTTGAAAATACTTCCTGAAGCGCTTTCTCAGCAATTAGAAGCTAATTTTCTTTCTGTATACAAAATATAGTTTGATTGTATATTAACTTGACTTTTTATAATATATTTTTATAGTATTCTGGATTTATTTCTCTGGTTTTTGTTATGGACAAAAAAATAGTTGATGATTATGCTGTAGCGACGAAACGTGCCAAGGATTTCATTACCAACAAAAACATCGTTAGAAAATATCGTGTCAATCAAGCGGACACAAGGTTTTTTGATATGTTCGCTCCCGGCAACCATAACAATATCTACGATAATCGTTTTTTGCTGCAATTCCCGAATATCCTTAGTCAGATTGTCGTACTGCATAAGCTATCTGTTGTCAAGGATAAAATTAGGATAGAGCTCCAGGATATCCTGAAATCCGAATCCGATATCGTACCTGTTCTGGAAGATAGGAAATCAGAAATCCGCAAGATCCTTCACGGAAAGAAAACGCTTGAGTCTATGGAGTATAAGGTCAATACACATCCGCTCTCTTTGCTGATCGATCAGGTGAAGCAGCAAGGGACCATGATGGATATCATAGGCGTCATCCAAAAACTGAGATACAATAAGATGGATCTGTATATCTCCGACTCCTGGACGGAAACTTTGGATAGATATATAGCTGATCTCATACATGCTTTTGATGAGAGATACGGGAAAGATGCGTATCTGAAAATCCGAGAAGCGTTTGATCTGGATTCCGTCGTGCTACCAAAAAATTATGAATATTTTATGAAGGAATTGAAAATCGCAATCAGAAACAATGTCTTTGAAAATTCCCGTAAAATCTATAATCAAGAAATCCAAAATATTGCTTTATCTAAACAGGCTTCATAGCAATGAATACAGAGAATTTTAAAAAAATAAACGGTTTGATTGATAATGTCGTCGTATACAGACATCAAATTTTGGAAAAAAATAATGATGGAAATAATACAACGCTCCATGATCAGAAAAATATTCTGATTATTAAAATAGAATGTCTCCAATCACTCAAACAATTGCTTAGTTGCTGCATGAATGAATATATTGAACAAAAAGATGTTTTTAAAGCTAAATTAGTTTTAGACATAAAAAATAAACTTGGTGAAAATCTTGATTTTGAAATAGCAGGGAATCTTTCTCTACAAAGGCTTCAGGATCTTGATCCTGGTTTGTATGATCTAAAAAAATATATTTATAAAAATACCGAGTTTGATGATGATACAATCCATGGAGAAGAATCTTCAGATATAAAAAATTTATTACTGCCAATACCAGATGATCTCAATATACCTTTTGTAAATGAACAATTCAAACTTTTGAAGGAAAATCTGCCGAATATCGATGATTCCATTGATGTTCCTATTACTCCTGAAAATATTGGTTCCTTCCTTAAACCTGATCTCTATAGATTTGCGGATGAGCAAACAATATTCATTGTACTTGATGAGATCGAACGTTTAACTCAAAAATATTTCTTTAATAAAGATAACCAAAACAATAAACCATGGGTGCGATCCATAAATTTTCTCGATAAACTCAAAAAAATATTTGAAGATAAAAAGAAAAAATTTGAAATACCCTTTTTCAAAAAGGTTAAACCTGATATCCAAGAAAAAAAGAAAAAAAAATATGAAAAATGCTTATTGGTTACTGATATCTTCAATATCCCCACTGAAAAGGAATCTTTTGAATCCTTATGTGATAAGGCTGATGAGTATGTAAGAACGAGTGGACTAAGGTGTCTTAATCTTGCAGAAAAAATATATGAAAGAATCAAAAATGAGTTTCCTGGACATTCAGAGTATGCAGAAAATCAACTCAAAGAAATCCAAAAGAAAAAAGCTCTTTTTCTGACTCCTCCGACTACATCTTCTTGATCATCTCAATCTGATCCATCAATCAAAAAAACCCCTCCTTCTGGAGAGATAGATTGGACATCATGAAAAATCAAAGGTCCTTTCGATTAGACACCGACTCTAAAGAAAATTTCCTTATCGACTAATTCTCTTTTCGTTCATCGCTTGAGCGCAGAGATCTGTTTCATGATTTCTATTTTTTCCGGTATATTGACGATAGGTTTCAACCAAGGAAGATCTATGGTAAAACTGAATGGTCTGGTCGGTTGGTTGTTGACCACTATTTTTGCTGCAGCCCTGAAGGTATCTCCGTTTACCATATCTATCGCTGAAAATTCCGGTCCCATCTCTTTTTCCAGAAATTCCGCATCGGGCGCACCGACTTTGAAGATAAACAGATTTCCAACGTTACCGAAAATAGTTTTGGAAAGATCGAGCGTTCCCGCCAATCATTCTTGTTTGAGCTGATCGATATATTGATGCGCTATGATAAGTCCGAGCTTATATTTTCTCGCTTCTGACAAAATGCTTTCGATAGATTTGGATACGTAGTTCTGGAATTCGTCGATATAGAGAAAATACGGCGTCCTCTTTGAAGGATCGATCTTGGCTCTCTTGAGCGCTGAAAGCTTGAGCTGCATCGATACCATTCTTCCTATGAGCTTGCTATTTTCTTCTCCGACAAGACCTTTGGAAAGGTTTACGAGAATCACTTTCCCCTCGTTCATTGCATCAAAGAAGTTGAACGCGGATTTCGGCTGTCCGATAATATTTCTGATATAGGTACCGGTCGTGAATGGTCAGAATTTCGCTTGCAAAAACGGTATGATTTCTGATTTTTCCCTTTCTCCCATTTTCCTATAGGTCTTGTTCCACCGCGCAGCGATAATAGGATTCTTTACGTTCCTTATCTTGGATTCTGCAAATGCGTCATCCGTAAAGAGTCTCATGATATCTACGAGCGTTCCTCCTTCCGGCTGTTCCATGAGTAGGAAACATGCATTACGGAAGTAATCCTGTATCCTTGGTCCGAAGATTTCTTCTCCATACATAGAAACAAACATCTCTACGAGATCATTGGTTATTACATCTCTTTCATCGTCGGTTTCTGCTCCGTCCAATGGATTGAAGGCAATCGGATACTCAGTATTCTGCAGATCAAAATGAATCAGATCATCTATCCTTTCTTTAGGAAAATATTTCAAGGTGTCTTCTACAAGATCTCCATGCGGATCTATGACGCAAAACCCGTTTCCTAATCTTATATCTTCTTGTATCGCTTTTTTCAAAAGCGTTGTTTTTCACGAACCCGTCTGTCCGACAATATACATATGTCTCATCCTATCATCGTTATTGGTCATGATTCTTATCTCTTTTTTGATTCCTGCATAGGTATTGTATCCGAGCAGGATTCCTTCGGTCGGAATGTCATCCGGTGCCGGGATAATCTTGTATTTTTGCCGGCTGATGCGCGGATTCCTATTGAACTTTGCATTAGGGATATGAAGAATAGAGGAGAGCTCTTTGATTCCTAGGATCATCTTTTTGTTCCGTTTCATAATATTTGTCAGCGTTCCGTTATCGCTTCGGAATAACCTATTTATGAATTCTTTTACGAATTTCTGGATATTTTTTGATTTTTTGAATTTGAACGCATTGAGTCCTATATAGTTGTATTGGCTGAATGATCTTGCAAGATCGTCAATGATCCTTTCCGGTCTATTCTGATCCGGTGAAGTGACCAATGCTCTGATCTTCACTGAGAAGATTTCGTCTTCGACTTTTTTATCGAGATCTCCGGTTTGTTGTTGTGTGATATCGCTTTTTTTATCATCGTCTTTCGGCGCATCCTTGGAATCGCTTCATCCACCTATGATCCCTTTTCGTATATCCTTGAGCAGCATTCCTATAAAGCTTTTATTCTTTCCTTCTTTGATTTTTTTGGATTCTTTCCTGAGCGCTTTGAGCACTTTTTCATCAAGTGGAGAAATAAGCACCTGCAAACACATTTTCTCATCTGTGAATACTTTGGAATATGCGGAAAGCAGGGAATCCATAGGATCAGCTTCAAATGTTTCGTAGTTTTTGAGCGGATAGGCGTTATCTTTGGTCAGAACGAATTCTCCTCCGGCAATATATTTTCCTGCTTCGAGGAGTTTCGGCTGATCGATAGGATCTACTACCGCTCCTATATAGAATGATGAGATAAGCTTTTCCATATTTTCCACATGATCTTCCGGTATTCCCATAATGAACTTGATAACCTCTTTTTCGATGAACATTTCCATGCTGATGTAATTATGTCCGAATTTCCTATGGGATCGCTTATCATCAATTATCGAATAAAAATTCTTATATATCTGGTTCATAATCTGGATATTCTGTTTCATATCCTTGATGGTATCGCCTCCTTCTTCTCCTCCTCATTTCGTCGTCACGCTTTTCGGAATCTTGATTTGAATATATTTGAGCTTATTGGCTTGGTGTATCCTATGATTTTTGTACATCGAAGAAAAAATCGCCTTGATCATGAGTGATCCGATCAGTCGTATGCCTAGCGCTATAATAATCACGATAAGTAGGTCGTTCATAGGTTTTTGTTTCGCTAAAATCTCGTAAGAGATCTACATCCAATTATAGCTAATATGCTCAAAAATGCAATTTTGTTGTTTTATTTTACGCTTTACATTGCTCTTTTTTCACCAAAAATACTAAAATGTTATCTAATATGGTTACACCCGGGTGGAAATTTTTTCATGTTGAGATTCGGCTCTACTTCAGTATATATTATGTGATTTATTTTTTTGTATATGCATATTTATGATACTTTCGTGAAAAGAATTATCTATTTCCCTCAATCAAGAGCTTATCCACAAAAGAGCTCAGATTTTCGGTGACAGAAAAATATATGTAGCTATTGTTTTTCTTGGTGATGATTATTCATCTGCTACGTATGTCAAACATAAGAAAGCATATGGAGACGCTATCGGCCTTCCTGTGATTGTGTTCGGTCAGAATCATGTGGCTGAATACGACAGGAATCAGGCTGGGAAATTCGACGATGTAAGCATCTATATCAACCAGAATTATGATAATGTCTGAAAAATCATGGAACTCATCAGATATCTCAATCAGGATGATGAATGTGTCGGAATCATGATACAGCTTCCTTTGCCTGAACTATTTGCTCCGTATAAATCCCAGTTGTTGTCTGCCATTACGCCGACCAAAGATATTGACTGATTAGGCGGTGTATTGACTGGTTTATCTTCTATAGATCTTATCGAATTCATCCCTGCTACGCCAAAAGCTGTCTTGTATCTTCTAGATAATTATGGGTTAGGCGATATGAAAGGGAAAACTGTTTCTATTATTGGACAGAGTAATATCGTCGGTAGGCCTTTGATCATTGATTGTGTCAAAAGATGAGCAACAGTATCGTCTTTCAATCAAGAAAATTCTCTTGAGGAAATTAAAACGATAACTAAACAATCAGATTATATTATTTGTTGTACAGGAAAAGTGCATCTTGTCGATGAAACATTTATACGCAATGACAAAACTCAGATCATCGTGGATGTCGGATACGGACATATCGACGGCAAACCTGTCGGTGACGTGAATATAGAAACCATCAAAGATAAGGTCGCTGCCTATACACCGGTTCCCGGAGGAGTATGACCGCTTACCGTTGCGTGTTTATTCGACAACGTATTCGTTCTTCAATCATATCTGGATGTTTTGAAACCATATAAACTGTAATTTAATTCAGAATTCATAATTCATAATGCAGAAAATTTTAAAATAATACCTTTAATTCTGAATTCTGCACTCTACATTCTGAATTCAATTCATTATTCTGCATTTTACATTCTACATTCTAAAATCATGGACAACATCATTGCCGTGTGGTGAGATAGTATTGCATGGTGAGCACATGATTTTGAAAAATGAGGACGAGTTGCTCGTTTATGAAATCATCCTTCTCTTGAGGTCTATAATCTTGGAGTTTCGTGAGATGCTACTATTGATGTTATCAAAAGATTTGAAAATGAGTGTTCTTCCAGGAAACCGGATGTTATTATATTTGCTATTGGCATCAATGATTCGCTACTACGAGCTACCAATCAAAATAACGTGTCGTTAGAAAAGTTTCAAGATAATATCAATCAGCTTTATACTTTAGCACAAAAATTTACTAAAAAAGTAATTTTTTTGAGTCTTACAAAAGTAAATGAGTCTAAAACAACACCAATTCCTTGGAATAAAAAAATATCTTATTATATGAAATACGTTACCGCTTATAATAATGTTATAAAAAACTTTTGTATGCAAAATAATGTTTTTTTTATTGATGTTTTTGATCTGCTGACTTTGGATGATTTGGAAGATGGTCTACATCCAAATACTCAAGGACATGAAAAAATATATAACAAGGTAACAGATTTTTTGTTAGATAACAAAATTGTGTAATATGCAAATGTACGACGTCATAATTATCTGATGATGAGCATCGGGGCTGTTTTGTTCCGTATTTTTGCCGAAGGAGATGAAAAAATGCATCATAGAAAAGACAGACAAGCTCTGATCAAAAGTGCTTCTCTCTGGAGGAGAAAGATGTAATCTGACCAATATCAATCTGGATCCTGAACTTGATTATGTCGGCCAATCATTAAAATCCCTGCCTTCGCTGTTCCATCAATTCGGGCCTGAAGATATGATCCAGTATCTTATTGATCATAATATTGAAACGAAAGTTGAAGAGAATGGCAGAGTGTTGCTCAAGAGTTGAAAAGCTAAACAGCTCGTGGAGTTTCTCGTCAACGAATCAAAAAACAATGATACTGAATTCTTGCTTTCTCATGAAGTCCATGCTATCAGTACTGCTGATAATCATAGTTTTGTCATCACTACTTCTGCTGGGATATATGTCGCTAAACATGTAATTGTAGCGAGCGGTGGAATGACCTATCCGCAAATAGGTGCGAGTCCGTTTGCCTATGAAATCGCTGAACAATTATGACTTCCGCTTGCTTTACCGCATGGTGCTTTGTGTGGTATTGAGACCAAAGAAGATCTTTCATCGCTAGCATGAAATACCGTACAAGCCACACTTACTTTATATGCTGATAATAAAATAGTATATACAAATATATGATCATTATTGTTTACCCATCGAGGACTCAGCGGACCGATCATATTCGATGCTACCTTATATATAGACCAAAATGTCTCCAAATATTCCCTGCAATGCGATTTCGATCTTTCCGGCACCAGCAAAAAAGTCATCCAGAAATTCAAACTTGCTCTCGGAGATACAATCCGCGATTTTCGTATCAAATCCTTGAGATCTATCGAAGAGGCGAAAGTGTCTGTCTGATGAATATTATTGAAAGATTTGGATCAATGATTCCAATCGAAGAGAATTCCGTGATTATATTTCATCGGCGAGTCGCTCGATATTACTGGTAAGACCTGATGATACAATCTGCAACGAGCACGGACGAGCGCTTATGTATGCGCAAAAAACATAATGAAAAATTAATAATGAATAATGAAAAATGATGGAATCCTTTTCTATAAATAAAAAAAAGCTGGATAATAATCCAGCTATCAATCATTTTGTGAAAGACATACTAAGAGATAAAATAAAGAGGAATAATAAAAGCAGGAAGAATGGTGGTGTACTTGTACTTGTATCACTATTTTTGCTCATCTTTTTTGTATCTTCTATATCCTTATCAATATTTGCAAAAAGTTTCATGTCTGCTTGATACTGTTTCTCGCTTTTTTTCTTCTCTTTTTCATACTCTTCGTTGTTTTTTTTCTTCTTTTCTAGATATTCTTTATCAATTTTTGCTAACTCTTTTTTGCAGTTTTCATCAATTTGCTGAATTTTTCTATCAAACTCCTCATTTGATGCTGAATTTTGACTGTAATCGTTAATACCGTATCTGGATGCGAGGGGATTATTTTCGTTGGTAATAGTTACGGTATCACCTTCTGGAGTAAGTACACGAATTGATTGTCCTACAAGAATTGCAGGGATTATGGTCATCACTATCAGACCTATAATCATTATAAGATTTTTTTTCATATATTTTGTTTTTTTATGTTTTTATTTATATATA
>CAIVEC010000031.1 GCA_903904875.1 uncultured bacterium
AGAGCAGAATATGATCCGCCGAGGACGATTGAGCCAGAGACAATACGGTATAGTCAACAATCCTCCTGCAGGAAGGACCATGTGCGACGAGAGCGAAACCAGAGAAGTGATGAAAAACCCGTTCCTTATGGGCAGACTCATCAAAACGATGAACAACAGGATGGGTATCATCTCATCTACCAGAGCATTGCTCAATTAAGGATTTTAAGGAACAAAAATATACGAGAAACTGGCCCATTCGGCCAGTTTTTGTATAGCCAAAAAAGTCGCTCAGAATTTGATATATCCTTCTTCAAAAATATGTTTTTTTAGTATTTTTGATTGAAGAATGGATCAAATATTTGGCATGCCAATATTTGACAAAAAAGACCTCCACGGGTATAATTAACTAAGTATAAAAACTTTATATATTCCCACGAAAAAATGGCTATCAATCCGCAAAAAAACTTGGAAATCGTCTCAGCTCAAAATCAGGTCAAGAGCGAGAAAAACCAGATGATTGAGAACATAAAGATGCTGATGCTCAAAGATCTGAAACTTGACGACCAGATGATAAAGAGAAGTTTCGTCATGGAAGAGATTCTCAAATCAAGGGAAGATAAGGAATTTCCGGCCTTGATCCATTTTTGAGGAAATACCGTAAAGATCGGCGAGAAAAAGAAATATCCGTTGCGAGTAGCAAAATACAAAAATGCTGCAGGTAACGAAGCTGCACTCAAACAGCTGGACCAAGAGCTTGCTGAAGAGATAATTTTGGATTATGGGAATATGATAGAATTTTCATCCGCAGAAAAATTCGAAGACAAGACGGCTGAAGAGGAAGCGAAAGCGTCATTTGAAAGATTAGGAAAAGATAAGAAATACGAAAAAAAGATAGAGCTCATCAAAAAGACCGACGGAGAAGAGTCTCATTTCGTAATCAAGCGAACGGAAGCACAGATCAAAGAATTAGAAAGAGCGGAAAAAGCATACGAAGAAGCTACGCATGGCGTTGAGACTCCACAACCAGCAATACAACAAATAGCAAATACAACAGATAAAATGACGAAAGAGAAATTGAGAAAACTATGAATACAATTGAAAAATATGAAAATTAATGAAACTATCACGCTTCCTCTCGATATAACCGGAGGCAAAATAATCACCATCCAGAAAGAAAGCAATTACGGATGGGAAGTAAAAACAAATCAGGTAACAGCATTTGATCAGTATATAGAACATGAAAAAAATGAAAACGACGAAATCAAACACACGCGAGTGCGCAACGAAAATCTCTGGGAATTCTTGGGAATACCGGAAGAATGAGCAGATGAAATTCATATATACCAACCGGAACTGATTCCTGAACCGGAAGAAGAGAAAAACGAAGTGGAACTCATAGCGACCATTTCAGATACGACTCAGATCACTCGCGCTATCGCTGAACGCGAAGCAGGAGAGAAACTCAGAAAGATATACAAGAATACGGCTCGATACAAACCACGATCATGGCCTACCAAGCTTACGTTATTCCTTGGAAGGGGCTTTATGAAAGATCATTATACGCGCAAGTATATGAAGATGAAATGAGGTATGCAATGGGACGAAAACCTTGTAAAGGGAGTGGATCGCCATGAGATGGAGGAAAATAAAGACAATAAGTTCAACGAAGAAGAAGAAGAAGAAGCCATCACTAACGTAGGCAATATCGATAAGGATAATTATCCGAGAACATATGAAGCCTTGGACGAAATAGCCAAAAAGCTTACAGGCAATCCGGACGAGTTTCCACCACGGGAAAAAAAGATAGAGCCGGGCGAATTCCAAAAACAATTCAAAGCTATCATCAGAAAAAATCTTGATACGATCAAACCATCTACAGCTACAGCTGAAAATCGGAAACCGCTTGAAGAAATCATCAAGGATAACGATATGCAGCAGATGTCCTCAAACATCGTCATGAAACTTGAAGCGTTCAGAGATCATCAAAAGATGGCATGGAACATTGCCGATCATATCGCAAGGAGACCTACAGAGTCAGATACGAGCTTTAGCAAATTTTCTAGAGAACAAATCGTAGAATATTTCAAAACCTACAAAAAGAATCCCGAATTCCTCAAGACGCTCAACATCAGGATTGATGATAAAACTGCTATGCAAGAACTCAGAAGACAGCAATCACAAGCACAAGCACACAATTGAGCATTAACGCAGATAGCGGCGAAGACGATGAGACTCAAAGTGCAGATCCTTACCAAGGGAGAGGAAGCATACGACGTAAAACAGGATCTGAAATGATTCAGAGGAACCTTGACCAAACGAGGCAACTGGCTGGATAAACCGTTTTCAGACCAAAGCAAATTCGGTAAAGCATTAGAAAAACGTCCGTTCTTAAAAGCTGCATTCTGAACGCTTCGATGAGTAGGTAAACTCGGAATAATGCTATCTCCGGCAATTCTTCTTGCTAGTTCAGGACCGCTTGCTATAGCTTTGGGAGTAGGTGGAGCTGCAGCAGCTAAAACACTCTTGAAAAAACACGCACACTACAACAAAGAGCATATCTGATATCAGAGGAATCAAGCAGTCAATCTTCTTCAGAATAGCGACGAACGCGAAAGATTGATGAACGAGATAGGAAAGATGAATAAATTCAATAGATTCTTCTATTATTATTTCGGACTGTGAAAGAAAGCGAGAGACGTGAGACAATTCAGTGATTATGTGATGACTACGCATGATCAATTAGCGAACTCAAATACGTTGGCTGGAGATATGGAATGATTATTGAAGCTGCCGCAGCTCACGGAAGCGCAAAAAGAGAAACTGGAAGAACATATATCTGCATGACTTGCACGTTTGGACTACCATAAAAAGACCGGACAGAACTTCCTCGGATCCGACAACAAGGATGTCGCAGAAAAGGAATATCAGAACATCTACAGGTTAGTGCTTACGTGATCCATGAGGTTGGACAAGGACTTGGATACTATAAGACAGAACAATTATTATGGCGGAGAGATGGATACCATAAATGGAAATCCTGATACCGATACCAATGATAATATCTGATATCTGAAAGCACGGAAAAGATTCAAATACCGCCAGACGGAAAAAGCGTTGGTCGGCGCGGTCAAGGCATGAGGAATGGCATTCTGATTATCATATCTAGCTACTAGTCTCTTAAGTACCCACGCTCACAGCAATACGATAGGCGATCAAAGCCATGTGGGAGATAATTTCATGTTAGGGCAACACCAACTTGCTGGTAACAATCATGTATACACCCAGTCAAAAGATTTCTTTGCAAATCCTAATGCAGGACATCAGACCATAATGTTCAACTATGGTTGAGGAACTGATGCTACGCCGGTGGTTTCAGGACATCTCACACAAGCCGAATATATAAGCAAACTGAACGAGGTGCAAAACAACATAACACAGATGAGTAATTTATCTGCAACAACAAAGACTAATCTCATCAACGAACTTCATAGGAAACCCCGAGAACAAGTACGGGCAGAAAAATGATTTACGAATGATTATCTCCAAGGCATGAGATGTTCAGAGATTATTGAACAGACAGCTAAAGGACTCAATGAAAGTTGAGTGAATGCAGGAAATATCACTCTGAAAGCGACTTATAACGGTTCCGTATATGATGTAGTGGGACACACCTACAACAATGCAGGAGAAAGGATAGCACAAGGCGCTTTGAATTATTCACAAACAATAGTAACGCCTGAACACATCATACCGATACCTATTCCTGGATATATGAACACCTTCAAAGAACCGGATAGATATGGTGAAAAAGAAAAGGACAAGAATAATAAAGATATCTATGGAAGAAAAACGAGGACTCCTGCACCCAAAGTAAAAAAATCGTCTACCAATACACCAGCAAGAAGGAGATCAGGAAAAAGTGTAGAAGATCTTCAGACTACTAATGCAAACAATTAATTTTATTGGTATAAACCACTCTAATTATGGATACGATAGAAAAAAAAGTTCAAAAGCTCAAAGAGCTCTCAAGAAAGCAAAAAAAACTTAATGAAATTAAGCAGGATATTGCTGATATCTTGGGGAATGCCAACATCAAGGAAAAGAAGAAAATAGCTGAGAAAATGAGCAAAACGACTGTTGAAGACATTAATCAAGAAAGGAATCTGCAATTCATCGTGCCGCATATCGTAAAAGAGCTTTACGAACATAATGGTCCTAAAGGTGAATTTATACTGCCAAAAAAAGTCAAACCAGTAGAGCCTATAGCAGAAGAAGTTGAACCAGCGAAAAAAGAACCTTTTGAGCCGGATTTCATTAAGCCGATGGAACCGGTAAAACCCAAAATAGAAAAAGTGGAAGCATCGCCAGAAAGGATAAAGATATTACAGAAGCTTCATAAATATCTGCCTAATGAGTTTTTTGAATGAAAAAAGGATATCTGTTATCCAGGATCTTCGATAGATGTAAGCTTGGCACAGGTTTTTGGAAAAAACGTTCTTCATATAGATTTCCAAGAAAATATTGTGAAAATATTGCAAGACAATGGTTATAATGCCATGAATGATAACATAAGCACACACAACCAGCAGCATGATTTCGTGTTTGATAGCAGATCTCAAGTCACGGCTAGCGCAATAGATAAATTAGTGAAAGTCGACGGATATGTCCTTGTAGAAAACGCACATGCGCACGCAAATTATTTCTATGATTCACCGGAATATGAATTGATAGCGAATATCTCTACAGGAAAAAAGAAATACAAGAAAGTCAAAGAACACTATCTTAGCTCGGGAGACACCGATTATTATCTCTTCAAAAAAAAGAATCCTGAAACAGAACAGCAACCAGAACAGGAAGCAAAAAAGGAACTCAAGACATCTTCAAATTCACGAAAGAATATGTGGGGATTACGAAAAACTGAAGAGGAAAGAATCCAAAAAAATTTACAGAAAATACAAAAAGAAAAAGAACGCCTCAAAAATATGTTAGAAGAAAAGAATAAGAAATAATTTATCTCAATATAAAAGTAATGAGAAAAAAACTCAGTGCAGAAGAAATACAAAAAAAGATTAAAGAACGGGAAGATCTAGAGCAAAGACAACTTGCTAAACTAGAAGCATTACGCAATAAAAAAAAATGAGAAATAGAAGAAAATATAAATGTTAGTCAAGAATTTGTTCAAAATATAGAACTTACAGAAGAAGAAGAAAAAAAAATCATTGAGGTATTCAAAGGCAAATCTTTAAAAGAGATTCAAAAAATACTCAACAAAGAAAATAATAAAGAAAAAATGAAATCTATAAGAAAGAAAATACTTACGACATTTGCGATTTTAGGAATTGCTGCGGGAGTAGCACGAGGCATCCTTCAGATAGCTGAACGAGACACGAAGAACAAAAGACAGTACGAAGTCAAAAAGCCAGAAACAAATCCAGTCTTCAGCGAGGACATCATTTCTCTTGAAAAAATCCAAAAAAACATACCAACAACCTCATTGGAAGAAGGGATAACATACGAGGATATCATAACGGCAGTCACTGATGTGGAAAATAAGGACAGCAGAGACAGCATCAGAGAATACTTATATGCAGGAGATATCGTAGGATTGCAGAAATTCTTGTGAATGAAAGAGAATTCCGAATACACGTCAAACAAGACGACCGGTATCATAGACCAGAACACCATGGAAAGGATGACACCCTATATATGATCATTCGATATGGAAATAACGAACAATCCTGAAATAGGACAAGATGTCAAAGACGCATACAAGGAATTTCTGGAA
>CAIVEC010000032.1 GCA_903904875.1 uncultured bacterium
AGTTCAAAAATACATACAAGGGCTTGAAAATATATATGAGAATACTAGGGTAGAAGTATGTTTACCGCTGATATCAGCAAAATACCAAGTAATGCCGGAGTTTACCTGTTCAAGGACAGGAAATGAGCTATTTTGTATATTGGAAAAGCCAAAAATCTCCAAAAAAGACTCTGACAATATTTTTCGCCCACCTCGCTCCGGAAACAGGAAATGCTTGATAAAGCAACAAAAGTTGACTTCCTCATCGTGAAAAATGAAAGCGAAGCGCTCTATCTGGAAGACAACCTGATCAAACAGCATCAACCGGAATATAATAACCTGCTGAAAGCGGATAATAGCTACGTGTATATCAAAATCACGAAAGAATCTTTTCCACAGATATTTTTGACGAGAAAAAAAATCAACGATAACGCGCTCTATATCGGACCGAAAAACGATACCATCCAGCTCAAAAAGTTTTTGCAGTATCTCAGACAGATATTGAAATTCAGAGGTTGTAAAGCCACACAATTCAGACAAGGGAAATTATGTTCGGATTACTATTTCTGACTCTGTAGAGGTTGGTGTAAGGAACCGTTGAAAAGCAAGCCAGAAGAATATAAAGACGTTTTGAATATTATCACCTCGTTTTTTAAGTGAAATACCAAACCAATCCAGCAAGAGATTCATCATCAGCTCCAAGAAGCTATTACGCATGAGAACTTCGAATGGGCAGCGCAACTGAGGGATATCTATCAGTCATTGCAATGATTCGTCGAAAAACAGAACGTCGTTCTTCCGGAAAAAAAAGACGGCTATCTCGCATTAGTGAAATCTATAGGTACGCAATTTATTTACACCGTATTGGTTTTCATTCAAGGAAAACTGATGGACGTAATTACAAGTAAGGAACAACAGAGCGATATAGAAGAAGATAGTCTTCACCTAGCGATTCAGAGAACATTCGGAGAAGGAGAAGTCAAAAAAAGCAGGAACGAAAGTAAAATAACGAGCAAAGAATTTGCTAAATTATGAAAAAAAATAAGTAAAGAATTATGGAAATTAGCGGAGAATTTTCTGGAATCGTATATCATTTCTCAATCGCTCCAAGAAGAAAGTACACTCATCAACGATATGTTCAAAACACTGAAATCCAGGTACGGACTGAAAAATATCCCGTACAGGATCGAATGTATCGACATCTCGCATCTCAGCGGATGACGGACCAGCGGATGACTTTCGTGTTTGATGGCATGACTCCCCTACAAGAAATGATATCGCAGATACAAAATTAAAGCGAAAAAATCCGATGATTACGAAGCATTGCAGGAAGTTTTGGAACGCAGGGAAAAGAACTGATGAGAACTGCCAAATTTATTGATTTTGGATTGATGAAAAGGTCAATTGGGCGTAGTGAAAAAATTATGCAAGGATTCTAAATGGAAAAAAATAGTCAGTCAGATTGATATTATTTCTTTGGGAAAATGAGAAGCAAGAAAAAAATCTTCTATCTGAACTTCGTCGACGAAA
>CAIVEC010000033.1 GCA_903904875.1 uncultured bacterium
AGCTCGTAGATGAATTTCCGATCAGCTTCTCACGAATATCACTGTTTTACTGTTCTTCCATGGATAGTTATCATTTCGACATATCCGCTCGCTTCGATGAGGAATTTCATTTGCTCTTTCTGGTCTTTTTCATCGACACCGGTTCTTGTCTTGATACTCAAAGGCAACTTCATTATTCATGAAAGTTTTTTTATAAGCGCCAATGTTTGTTTTCTATCTTTCAATAAGGCGCTTCATCATCAGGTATTCATGACATTTCTTGCAGGACAGCCCATATTCAATTCTATTCACGAAAATACTTTTCCATATTTTTTCTGGATGTCGGAAAAACATTTCATCAACATCTCTTCATTCGCTCAGAAGATTTGCGCGATTATATTTTTTTGATTTTTATCCGTCAAAAGGTGTTTGATGACGCCAGTCGGGTTGATGATATATCCGTCTGCATTCATGAATTCGGTCCGGAAAAATAATTTATATTTCCCCTTTTCTCCGTATTCATCAAAAATTTCTTTCACAATTTGGCGAAAGGCGCAGTCAGTAAATCAGTCCATGGGTGCTAATCAGAGTATCATAGTCAATACTGTACAGAAAGCGGAAAAAATTTCCAGCAGGAAAAAAGCTTTGTTTTCTAGTCTATAAAGTATATAGGTCATATATGTCTAAATTACGCCGACAAATCAATAATTTCTTCCGGAAGCTCGAAGGACGATTTAGATCCTTGTTGTTCATTTTTCTTATTGTTTCAATCTATTTCGTCTTGCTCTACAAACGGCAGAATCCGTGAATGACACCGCTGATGGTCATCAGATTCGTCGAGCAGGTAGCAGATGGCAGACCTGTCGTTCTTAGATATACGCGGATGCCCATAGAAAAAATCTCATCCTATAGTATATACGCCGTGATGGCAGGAGAAGACCAGAAATTCCTTGATCATTTCGGATTTGATTTCGACGCGATTCGGAATGCATTGGAAGCTGATGTTAGGAATCAATCAGTAGTCGCATGATGAAGCACCATAACCCAGCAGACAGCGAAAAATCTTTTTCTCCGGCCGAGCCGTTCGTTATTCAGAAAAGCATTAGAGTCTTATTTCACGGTGCTGATGGAACTCGGACGAAGCAAAGAAAGAATCATGGAAACCTATCTGAATATCGTAGAATTCGGCGACGGCATTTACGGAGTCGAACAAGCGGCGCATTATTACTTCGATACTTCAGCGGATAAATTGACTCGTCAACAGGCAACATTATTGGCAGCTATTCTGCCGAATCCGAGATATTATCAGGATCACTTGCGCAGCTATGTGTTAGCCAATAGAAAAAACGCTATCAGTAGTTGAATTTCAAAACTCAAGAGAGAAGAGGAGAGCAAGGACTTCGTCAATGAGATCAAAAAGTAATAGTTTTGAATAAAAATTAAAAAAAGCTGGGTATACCCAGCTTTATAGAATATTGTATTAACAAAAGGCCATATTTTTAATTTCAGCAGCGTAACAAGATTTTTCTTTTAATAGGAATTCAATCGATATTTTAGCATCCTGTCTAAACCTTGTATGCATTACGTGATATACTTGATAGCATGTCTGTCTTTTACTATAAAATCTCAATAGTTCGTATTCATGATTCACAAATTCCTTGTTGCACTTTTTCAAGTGTTCTATGGATTTATCAATCAATTCATAAGGGACTCCTTCTGTACAAAAATCTTTTCTTGAAAGAGACACCTTCCTGGGACCGAAATCAAAAGCATTGTCTTCCAAAAAATTTTCTACCTTGTCCCAATTATAATTAAATTTTCCGCATTTCAAAAAACGAAAAGGATAATGATTAGGACCAAAGGGATAATCTACGATATCCTTTTCCAGGATCCCGTGTTTTGATGAAGCAAAGAAGCAATCGAATAAGGAAAACATGGTTTTCCTATCCGTACTTGCTATGCAGACAAAAAATGGTAACAATCTCATTTTGTCTATTGTAAAATCATAACGATCAATATCTACTGTTGATTTCACTTTATTGACTTCGATGTACCATATTACCATCTTATACAATATGTATTCAAATGCTTTTCTTTTTAGTTCAAGTTTTGTTTCCATATATATTTATTGCTTTTTGTTTATATTTTTGTTTATATTTTTTTTTCTAATGTGACGATATATAAATAGTCCGATAATTCCAGTAAAAAAACTCCCCAGAATCCTGGGGAGCGGTATGCAATGTTGATTACGGATGTGATGTTTTAGCTTCAAGCTTATTCCAGCCAGTCGGAGGATTGAGATTGAGCATGTCTTTTTCTGGAAACTGATTGGCTAAATGTTCAGGAATGTCTTCGTTAAGTTCAAAATGCCGATATCCTATTGCATTTTGCGGTTTGTTTTTTGGAGGATCTTCTATCTCCGTTACTTTGCGGGTCTGCGTGCCTACAGGAAACTGAAATTGGATGTACTTCATGGGTTTGGGTTTTATTTATGTTTTCTTTTATACTTTTTTCTAAGCTGACGATAGACAAATCGTACGACAATTCAAATCAAAATCGCGAGCACGACGATATCGACGGTATGGCTGTATTTCATGACTAATTCCCGATTCTCTTTCAGATATTTTCCGACGAGCGTGAGGAATGTGTTCCGTATTCCCGCACCGATGACGGTATAAATGATGAATTGGGTCAGATCCATTTTTCCCATTCCGGCAGGAAGAGAGATAAGATGCCTTACAACTGGGATAAATCTGCTGATCAAAATCGTGATATGTCATCTTTTTTTGAAATAATGTTCCGTAGAATCCAATTCTTCCTGATCCAAAAGAAAATATTTTCAGAATTTTCTGACGAACGGTTTGCCTCCATAATATCCTATCGCATACGATACCAATGATCCGACGATACTTCACATCGTACTGATGATAATCACTCGTCAAATGCTGAATTGCTTCATCGCTACCAAAAATCCTGCAAACGGCATGATGGCTTCGCTCGGTACCGGGAAAATCATGCTCTCCATCATCATTCAGATGAATACGGTGATATATCAGGTTTGATGAATAAATGCGGTGATATAGGTTGCGAGGAACTGGGTGATTCACATAGATTATCGTAAGGAGTAAAAATTATTTTTTAGTCGCATGGATTCTTGCTTTTAGTTTTCCTACTCTTTGTTCTAATATTCACTGAACATCTATATTCATGATTCTTGCTAGTCTTAAGGTAGAAATAAGCGTATCTCCGAATTCGTCCTGAAGGGTTTCTGGAGTGAATTTTGATAATTTTTCCTCTCTTTGTAATTTAAGATGTCACAAAATTTCTGAGCTCAGCTCTCCTACTTCTTCTACAAGTTTTAGCGTATTGGCCAAAATTCTTTTATTGATATCAGGATCGTGTTTGTAATTTCCTCTACCTGCATCAGAGACACTTCGGTCAATAAATGCAATAAGTTCTTCCAGTTGCATAGATACTATCATAATGAATAAAAGTATAAGAAAAAAATACTGATGTCGTAGAATAAATCAATGCGTGTTCAAAAATAAAAGAAAGTCGCTAAAACAGCGACTTTTTTGTAATGCAATTAATAATGTATTAAGACCAGGAAGAACATCCGCCTACGGAAATGATACGATAGAATTGTTTATAACGTTCGTCCACCGGAGGAAATTTTTTCCTCAAGATTTTTGTATCTATCCATAACTTACGATACCATTGCTTGGTAAAGAATAATTTGATGCCAAAGATTCTGTAATAGAGTCTGTAATGACGATACAGGCAATTGATTCTGACACGAATACGACTGATATATATAGGAAGATAAAAGATGATACCTCCCCATGCCTTTATGCTTGCATATATCAATAGGCCTATACATGCGAGACCGATAATGATACAAATCGCAGTCAAAAATGCTTCTGTTTGTATAATTACCATATAGGTAAGATATATGAAACAGTAACACATAACACCTACATTGATAAGATCTAATTGTTTTTTCATGATGATTTTTTTTTGTTTATGTATATTCTTATATGTATTTAAAGTAAAAAGTCAATAGTAGTTAAAAGAAAGCAATATTGTAATTTTAAGCCTAAAAACTATATATTCCCAGATTTATTTCGTGTCTTTTTCTATGAACGTCGTAATCCTCGAAAATATACGCTCAGCCTACAATGTCGGCAACATTATCCGTACTGCAGACGCGCTCGGATGGCAGGTACGATTGACCTGATATACGCCATCACCGCTGGATACCCAGAAAGTCGTAAAGACCTCGCTCGGCGCTGAAAATAATGTCGGATTGAAGCAATTTGGCCATACACCGGAAGCTATCGAGTCCGCCAAAAAACAGAAATTGCTCGTGGTTGCTGCTGAGATAACTAAGGATTCAGTTTCTTTAGCTTCATTACAAAAAGGCAAGCATTCCGGCGTAGCTATAATTTTCGGCAATGAAGTGGATGGTGTACTGGATTCAACAGTAAAATTAGTCGATAAGGTAGTACATATTCCCATGCAGGGCATCAAAGAATCGTTGAATGTCGGCCAGAGTTCAGCTATCTTTATGCGAGCATGCAATCAACTCTATTCATAATAATAAGACCTTGCTATTTTATATAGAATATATATAGTATTTTTTACAAAAAACAAAAATAACTAACTAAAAACAAAAAACATGAGACATCCGATTATTGTAGAATTTCCTGAAACACGGAAAATTGTTGAATTAGCGCTAAAAAGATTTGGCATAGAAATCAACAAAGAAACACATATTTTTGTGTGTCCGCAAAAGGTTTGTGAACTGGATGAACAGGTAAAAATCAGTACAAATAATCCAAATGATCCAGAATTAGAACATTTTGTTTGTCTGTTTTTTATCCAAAAGAAACACGGATTTATTCCAATTTTTTCCTCGGAAAAGATCCAGGAGTTTGTTAAAAATACTACTTGGGAAAATTCATCTGAAACATTGGGAGATATGTTTCCAAGGTTACATGGAAAACCAGAATTTGTCGTAACTTTCGGGAGAATGTGTATGGCAAATGGTGTAAAGCAAAACACTTCTTGGTGTATCCATGAATTATTGTGGGATGATAAAGGTATATTTGATGCTACCGAGAATGATACAGAAGTTTTCAAAAAGTTTGAAAGTTATCTCTGTAGTCTTCCCATAAAGACATCAAAACCTTTGATAAAAATTCAGATGTGCAATCATCAAAATGAACTCCCTGAACCTGAAGAAAAAAATGAAGATGAGCAGGTAGAACCCGTAGATGACGGGGAAGTCTTTAGAATGGAATCTGCAATTTTGCAGGTAGTATCCAAGATAGGATTTCGCAAGCAAAAAGGTTTAATCAAATTATTTTGTCAGGGAAACGAAAAAATCAATATATTACCAGGAAAAATTTCTTCTTGGAAAAAAGTTGATGTAAAAAACTTTATTTTGCAAAACGATGTACTCAATTATTTTGAGATATATCGTGAAGAAATCGCGACAGCGATGACTGGGATGATGCCTAATGAAGGTATTGTTGAAAACATCGAAGTCGAAGAATAAAAAAATATTATCAAAAACCCCCGGTTTTCCCGGGGATTTTTTTTATATCCTCCTTCAAAAACATTTTCTGTTTTTGATTGAAGGATATATAGTTGCAAAAACGAATAAATATTCGATTGGCAAACTATAATCGAGACGCAGTAAAAATTTGAGGTATCGAAATTATTTTTTCTTACTTGATTTCTAGGGTAGCTGCCATTTCATCCACCTTTTGAGCGAATTGACTGAAAGTTGCTTCAGTAGCGGTATACGTAACGATATATACGGCCTTGTTCTTGATGAGATAGATTTGTTCCCATTGAAGCTTGGTTGTCCCTTGAGTTCATTTGTAGATAAGTTTTTGAGCATCTATATCATTCACTTTGATGGTTTCATTGCTTATTTCAGTAAAATCAGGGATAAGCTTAACGAGTTCTGGTTTAGTGAGTGCATAATATTCATCAAGCGTATAGTCTTTATCCAAAACTTTTTTCATGATGCCTACATTTTCTTTGAGGGTGTCTCCTTCCGTGAGCGGAGTGAAAAACATGACTGTTGATCCATAGACGTTTTCTTGGAATGTCCGGGTTCCGGGAAATTGTACTGAAAATCAATCGGTTTTGCTTTCATATGTTTGTCGTTCAGGAACATTTTGTCCAGTAACATTTTGTCCGGTAGTCGTAGGTGTGGTAATAATAACCGTTGGTCAGCTTTTTGCACATCCGAAGAGGAAAACGAGTCCTGCAGTTAATGTGAGTGAAAGAACTTTTTTCATTTTGTTTGATAATTAAACGATAAAAACGATGATAGAATGATACGAAATTTTACTCGTTTTTCAAGAAGATTACCCAAGGGTAGACTTCTCGTATCGAAAAAATCCTTATTGCAGATTTTATTCGTGGTCGAAAACACTTTTTTTCGCTATGACGAGTGAATTTTGCGATTCTTTCCATGAAGAGGTAATCTTTCATTTGTTGAGATATCCGATTTTCTCGATAATGAATCAACTCTGCGAGATAATTTTTTTCAATTCAGCTAAGGTATAGATATGATAGAATCTCTTGGCGATAACGTTTCCGTTCTTTCGAGGTATCATAAGGTCATTCCGTTGCTGTTTGCCGAAGGTGATGATATATTTCCGGAGTGAACGCAAAAAATCTTTCTGATATTTTCTGAGAAACCATCATGAAAACGATCGGTTGGTCATGAGCAGCTTGCCTTCGTATTTCAATATCCTATACACGTTTTTCATTACAAAAAATCTTTCTTTGGTCGTAGGAATATGCTGAAAACTCGCTATCCCGATGACGAAATCAAACGATTCCTGCTTGAGTCATTTCAGATAATGAGCGATATCATCACAGACGAATGTCGCCGTGATGTTTTTTGGCGCAGTTTTTCCGCTTATCTGCTTTTTCGCGAAACTCAGTAAATTCTTGGAAATATCTACACCGACATAATTGATTTTGATTCACTTGAGCTGAGTAAGATGGACGAGTGATCTACCGCTTCCGCAGCCGAATTCCAATATGTTCACGGTCTTCTTTCCGCTGTTCTTTATCTCATCCAGAAAAATGTCGGCATCGGCCCGATGCTTGTTCCTCGTATGATAATATTTTTCTGCGTGAGCATCATAGAAGCTCGCTAAGGATGTTTTGATATCCATTTAATGAAAAGTGAATAATGAAAAATGAAAAACGTAGGATTTTATTGGATTATGGACTATTGTGTATTACTATAGTCTATGAGAATGCAATTCATACATTATTCATTATTAATTTTTAATTATTCATTAATTTTCAAACATATTCTGTCCGACCATATGATTGGTCTCTTTGATCTCTTGATGGGATTTATTTTCTAGGTCTTCAAGCGTGAATGTGATCTCTTCTCCTTCGATGAAGAGCTTTTTGAAGTGCATGAAATAGAGGAAGATCAGCATCGTCATCCTGACATCGTTCTTGCAGTATTTTTTGAATTCTTCCAATGCTTCGAGATCATTATTTTCTCTATATTTTTTGTACAAGACTTCTCATTCGGTTCACGAACTTAGGGTTTTACTTACATTTACCAACGCTTCAGCTATTTTGTTTAATCACAATCTTTTGCCGGTCATAGCTCGTACAAAGAGGAAGAGGTCGATGCTTTTTTCGTTCAATTTTTTGATATCATCGTCACTTCATCATACATTATATACCGACACCATATTATCAAACGCAATACTATTGAATCCGACGATATAACCATCAAAGTTCAACATCTTTTTCACGAAATCCTTCAATCATTCCTGATCGATATATTCGTACGTCATTTTATTCCCTGCAGTAGGATGCATCGCGTAAGCAAGGAAGAACTTGGTTTCCTTGAGGTTGGAAATATTGGTATCCGTTTCGATATCGTAGACCATATAATTCTTTCATCAGATAGTCGAATATTTTCCCGTATGAAATTCGTCCAAGAGAATCTGTTCGATGGATTTCTGTCAGGTAATCTTTTCTTTTTTGAGAATGAAATTTTTTACCAGGGACTGAAATTCCCTTTTGCCTTCATCATCCAAGACAACCTGGATTTTTTCTTTTTCATCCATGAGGACGTATTCTTCATCGTTATTCTGAAATCTGAAGGTAAAATCACCTCTGTTCATATAATAGATCTCTTTCCCTTCTTTGAATATTTTTTTGAAAAGATCGCTGGCTACCATGCAATGCTCCTTTTTGAGGATACTATAAAAATTACTGAGAAAAGTATTCTGGACTGTTTTGAGTTCGTTGAGGGTGAATCTTTTGTACATTTCTAAATTAATGAATAATGAATAGTGAATAATGAAAAATGTTGGATTTTACTCTATCATGAACTATTGTAATTTACGATAGTCTATAATAAAAGAATTCCTACATTATTCATTATTAATTTTTAATCGTTCATTATAGTTTTGTCGTGCCGTAAGGTCTGCCGTTTTGATAGTGCCTAACGGATCGATGACGAAAGAATTTATACTGTTTTGGTGTGCATCATCAAGCGGTAAATTGAGATTTTGTATCATATATGGTTTACCATTTACGAGAACATCTTTGAAATACCATGGTCCGAGCGTATTGGTGCTTAAGATATAATTGATGATGAAATTGATTCCTCCGAGAGAGATATCTACGAGGATTTTTCAGCTGCTATCTGCGATATCATTCGCCTTGATACCAAGATATTGCTGGATCTTTTCAAAGACCACAATCGCATTCGTAGTCCCTTCATGCGCTTTCGCCGGCGCTTCATACGTGAGAATCGCTTGAATGGTGTCTATGAGAGCATAGCTATTGCCGATGATAGTGCTGTATGATGTTTTGATGAGATTTTCCAGTGTTTTGTCGGAGATAGTGATATTTTCTATACCGCCATTTTTGATAGTGAAATCATAGCTTATATCGTTTTGATGTATCACTACTGAAGTATTGGTACAAGAAACAACCGTGATATTCTTGATATTCCCTAGTGCAGGGCAGAGATCGGTGGTTGCACTGATCGGTGCGTTTTCCTGTTCGTAGAAAACAAGGTTTTTGGAGATATAACTATAGAGTTCTCCGATAGAGAAATTTTGGATGATCAGAATGTTTTTGATGACATCGTTGATCTCAGCCTTGTTTTGGAGCTCAATGCTTTTGACCAAAAGCAAATCATTCGTATATTGCATGATGATATGTGATTTAATGGTCTCGTTTTTATCCGGAGAGAAAAATTTCAGATATCCTATGATATCTATAGTATCATTTGAAATGCTTTGTTTCTCTATGGTAAGATACGAAATGCCTTGGAGTTTTTTCTGGATTTTTTCTGATTGGCTGATAGTGACATTTGCTCAGGTATTCACTTCTTTCTGAGTGATAAGCGTTTTATTCTGTACTTCAGTATTTAGCCCAGAAAAGCCAAGGAGAGGCTCTCATTCATTCAAGGTATTGATCGTCGTCAAGAGCGAAGTGATTTTGCTTGCTCAGAGATTTTGCGTGAAGACATTTGATTGATACGCGATTTTTTCAAGCGCCAAGGAAAGATATTTGTTGTTGTATCGATAGATCTCATCCTTGTAGAATGGATCAATGGTTTCTTTGGTGAGTACGTCCCTGACGAAATCCAGATACGTGCTTATCTTGTAGGTATCAGCTTTATTTATAAGAAAATCTTGATAGATTTGTTGTTGGTAGGAAAGTAACTTGTACTCATTGAGGAGCATATCCTTGTAGCTGATTTTTTCAAATGATTGGTTTTCC
This sequence comes from uncultured bacterium, assembly GCA_903904875.1. GTDB lineage: Bacteria > Patescibacteriota > Gracilibacteria > Absconditabacterales > Absconditicoccaceae > CAJBLF01. Next base: position 9,778 of record CAIVEC010000033.1, read on the forward strand.
AAAGTGTTCTGGATCTCCATAAAGAGGGTAGTTCTTTTAAACATCTCTTCATATCCTGTTCCGCATGAGCTAAAGAGATCTTTGATAGAATCGTTTTTGTCGTTAGCGTACAAGAGGTATTTGGACAATCCTTCGCAGAATCTTCCTTTCTGGGTAGTATTGCTTTTGATAGCATCAAAGATCTTTTGGAGTCAGGGATAATCCAGAGAAATATTATAGACAAAGAAGCTATCCAAAAAATCACTGACATAATGATTGCAGGTGCTTGATGAAAACTTATTTTCGAAAATGCACGAGAGATTGAAATCATCGACCAGTGTTTTCGATAACGGTAATTGTACGCGAGTGAATGGTTTGGTGACCGTGATCTTTTTGGTGAAAACAAACGTGTTCACAAAATTTTCCAATTCACTGGTATCGTAATTTCCTCAAGAAAAATAGATCAACTGTTTGATTGGAAGAGTATTGTACATATAAAAGTATCTTGGTACGATGAATCCTTTATAGCTTATGAGATTATTCACTGATTTGATGAATCCTGCTTCTGTCTGAAGGTCTCCCTGGAGCACATGGATGGTAAGATCATTATCCTTGATATTCTGTTTGAGGAATTTGCTGAACTGGGCTATAAGCTTCACTTTCTGTATCATGAGTGTGTCATTGGTCTGGAAGACGTTGATAGTGGCTGATTGGGAAATCACTCTCTGGAAGATCAATACAGCAACTACGAGGGCAACCAAAAAAATAAGATAATGAAACATAAAGCGGGATACCTTTTTGTAACTGTTTATGATTTTTGTTTGCATGTCATTCATGTGGCCATTGACTCCTGATTAAAGTATTTTTTGTACTCTTTATACCGAATATCGGTATAAGTCTCGCATCCAATCCGTAATACTACGGAATTGGCGATCGACTATATTATACGGTTTTTCTCCCCATTTGTCAAAATAATCTTTATGAGCTTCTGATGTCAAAAAAAATATTCAGAAAAATGTCAATAATCCTCTTGCAATTGCATCAATTTTTTTTATATACCTGGGGCATCTATTATTTTTTTTATATGGTAAATACTATTACTATGAAAAAATTACTCACTCTAGGAGCTCTAGTAGCTAGTGTTGCTCTCTTCGCTGGTTGTATGAATACACCTACAACTACAACTGACACAACTACAGACACAACTATTGCAACTGGAACTGTAGACACAACAACTCCAACAACTAATGAGGTTGTACCTGCAGACACAACTACAGACACAACTGGAACTGCAGACACAACTGCAACTCCTGACGCTACAGCAGAATAATTCCCTATAGATAGGTTGAAATCCTCTGTAAAACCACTAAAAGGAGAGCCGTAAGGTTCTCTTTTTGTACATTCTAAAAAATGCGCTTAATCACTTATATCCAGACACGCCATCAGATTTCCAGAAGAAACTTTGTCTCATTCGTGAAGCAAGGATATGTTTTCATAAATGGAAAATCCATTAGCTCCTACACTCAAGAAGTGGCTGCAGGCGATAAGCTAAACGTCAAAGCGCCGAATTTCACGATAGATGAAACTATTGAAGAAACGCAAAAGAAAACAACGCTGATTCTTCTCAATAAACCTATCGGCTATGTCGCTTCCAAATCCGATCCTCACAACAAGACTATCTATGAACTGCTTCCTCCAGAATTCAAGAACTACTATTATATCTGAAGACTCGACAAAGATTCACATTGACTACTTCTCCTGACCGATGATCCTGGATTGGTCAATGACTACGAGCATCCCAAAAACGCTATCGAAAAAGAGTACGTCATCCAGCTAGACAGTCCTTTGGAACCAGCCGATCTCAAGAAAGCGATCCAAGGCGTTCACGACGAATGAGAATTCCTCAGAGCGTTGAAAATAACGCTTTTCAAAAAACCCTACCATTATACCGTAGTCCTCAACGAGTGAAAAAAAAGGCACATCCGCAGGATGTTCAAAGTGATTTGATATCGTGTCATGGATCTGGAAAGGGTCCGTGAATGAAAATATAGTCTGTGAAATCTGAAATCAGGCGAACGGAAAATAGTGTAATTATTTTTTTTCTTTTTTCACGTATCCCTCTTTATTCCTTTGCTTATTCTTTTTTATGATCATGGCAAAACCGTGATCCAGATCTATGATTTCAGGGTCGTTTTCGCAGCAGACAGGCACAAAAGCGTATATGGCGAACAATAATTCGCCGATCCTTTTGGTGATCGTTCCGATATTTTCAGCATCCTTGATCAACGCTTTTTCAAGCATATCCACAGATGCATTAAGTTTCGCTTGTCTCTTGTTATATGGGATATCTTCTTTCGTCGTCTTTTCAAACGTTTCATCAAGCGGTATCTTCCATTGCGTTTTTTTGATGTTGGGTTCTTCGTAAGAATTCGCGAGACAACAGACAGTGTAGAGGAGATCGCCGAATTCCTTTTTAAGATCAATGAGTGTTCCTGTCCTTGGAGTTTCCTTATATTTTTTTGCTGCTTCATATACTTCGCCTTTTTCTTCTTTCATCTGTTTGATGATATCAGGTCGTTCTCGATATCCTTTAGGTGTTTTAGAAACCACTTTATGGGTGCTTTTCTGCATTTTATCGAGCGAGAAAGCCATGTGATATGATAGAAAAGATATAAAACTTTATTTTTTTTCTAGTTTTATTTCAAATCAGATTAGACTGAGATCTTCATCATCCATATGTTCTTCAGGAAGATCTTCATTGCCGATTCTATCATCGATTTCATCTTTTACCGTCTCGAATGCTTCAGCGAGATCGATTCATTTTTCGTTGGCTGCATTACAGAGAGCGAAGAGCAGGTATCCGAATTCGGTTTTCAGCTTTTCCATCTTATTTCAAATATGCTTATCCAAAGCTTCTTTTATATCCTTGGTCTTTTCATATATTTTGTCGGAGAGTTTTCACTTTTTTCAAAAGTGCCGTTCTCAGGTATCTTCCATCCAGAAATCTACTTCTTCTTGCATTTCTCTCAAAGGAATCGTCTCTATATAATCGTCTGGAAAGAGTGTCATAAATGTATGATTTATGAATAAAACTTATTTTAGTTCATCCTTGATTTTGCTCAAAAGCTGTAATGCTTGCAGGGGAGTGATGTTATCTAAATTATATGTATCCAATAGCGTTTTAATTTTTTCGTAATTCTTTGTAGGTTGCAGGTTTCAGGTTTCAGGTCGCAGACTCTTTGCTCCCTGCTCCTTGCTTCCTGCTCCCTTTTCCTGCTCAAGGTGTTCGAGATGTCCTTTAGCTCTTTGGACTATAGCAGCTGGTATTCACGCGAGTTTCGCTACGTCGAGACCGTAGCTTTTGCTTGCTCATCATTTGACTATCTTTTTCATGAAGATGACTTCTTTCTCAGTTTCGTAGACGCTGACGGAAAAATTCTTAACTCAAGGCAACATATCTTCTAACTGAATCAATTCATGATAATGCGTCGCTATCAAGGTCTTCGCTCCTATTTTCGTGACGAGATATTCCAGTATCGCTTTAGTCAATGCGAGGCCGTCATAGGTCGCGGTTCCGCGTCATAATTCATCGAAGATAATGAATGATTTTTTCGTCGCATTGTTCAATATATTTGCCACTTCGATCATTTCTGTCATGAAGGTCGATTGATTTTTTGCTATATTGTCTCAACTTCCGATACGCGCAAACAATGCGTCCACTATTCCTAGTTTGCATTCTTTCGCTGGCACGAACAATCCGCAATGCGCCATCAGCACGATCAATGCATTCTGCCTCAGATACGTCGACTTACCTCACATATTCGGTCAGGTGATGATATGGAGAAATCATTCTTCTCAATCGTTTTTTCCGTTCAGTCACAAATCATTCGGGATGAATTGCTGATCAAGAGGAAGATATTTTTCGATGACCGGATGTCTTCCTTCGATGATGGTCACCGTATCTCATGTGATGAATTCAGGTTTAGTAAATTTTTTTTCTTTCGCCAATATCGCTTGCGAGACAAAAATATCCAACCGCGCTATCCGCTCTGCGAACTCGTTCAATTCCTTCGTTCATCCTGCTATTTTCTGTTGCGCTTGCTGAAGCAATTCAAACTCCAATGCGCGTAATTCATCCTTGGCTTTCAAAATATTTACTTCTAAATTCTCCAGATACGGAGAGGAATATCTCTGACCTCATTTCAAGGTATTTCTTCTGACGAGGGAAAATTTTTCATCGGTTTCCTTGTTCATCATCGCTTCGAATTTTTCAATATCCTTGTTCGTCACTTCCAGAAAATATCATTGATTCAAGACATATTTCACTTTTACGTTCGGTATTCATCCGACCTTCGCCAGCTCTTGCTGATACTGCATGAGCAGCTCATCGCTGTGATATGCTATCTTCCTTAATTCATCTATTTTGCTCTGATAGCCGTCGCGGATGAAATCGATATCGTCTTTGTATTCCTCATCATTTTTCAAAAGCTGTTCCAGATAATTATACAAGTTCTGAAGATAATTCTGCGTTGTTTCGCTCAATCAGAGATATTTCAATTCGTCTAGCAAAAATGTATTTTCGAAAAAAATCCTCAACGTCACTCTGAGTTTGATGAAGGTGTTCGGCAATAGTTTTTTATACAATATCGTGCTTACCAACTTAGGAATATCACGCACATTACTTAATAGCTGATGGATATTTTTACTCTCTTGTTCTTTGGTATAATAATTTTCTATCGTGTTCAGTCTTCGTTCAAGCTGTCATTGCTCCTTGATGGGATTCGTGATCAGGTAACGTAAAAGTCTTGCTCCGCCTGAGGTTTTCGTCGTATCCAGAATATTCAGCAGTGAATATTTCTCGCTGCCTTCATACGTCGATGACAGTAATTCTAGATTTTTTATCGTGACCTCATCCAAGATGAGATACGTATCCTGCGAATGAAAGGAGATTTTCGTGATATTGGTCAGAGAATGTTTTTGAGTATGTTTCAGATAATATAAGAGCAATCCTATGGTCGCTAGTTTTCCGTCTTCAATTGCTTTTCCGTAGCTTGCAATCTGCTGCACCCCCGTAGTCGCTACCAGGAATTTTTCCGGATCAGGCGGAATGTCCCATACGGAAATCAGACACTTCATAGCTTGTTGGACGGGGATGGAAATGCTTTCTTTCTCAGGGAAATCTACATCAAAGACAATCTCTACCGGTTTGATGGTGAGGATGAATTTTAACATTTCTCCTATGTCAGCAAAACTTTTTGTCCGGTATTCACCGATGCTGAAATCACCCCGAGCAATATGATACGAATTTCCGTTGGTATGAGGCAGAAAGGTGATCGCCATCGTATACGTGAATTCTTTCTTGGATTCTTGGATATAGGTTCACGGAGTAATTATGCTCACCACTTCTCTTTCCACTATTTTCCCAGGAATAGGTTCGCTCGTCTGTTCGGCGATAGCTACTTTATAGCCGTTATTGATGAGTTTCGTGATATATTTGTCCGCGCTATGATAGGGGATGCCTGCCATAGGGACGGAATTTTCGGAATTCTTATTCTTGCTTGTGAGGACGATATCCAGCACTTTACTGCAGATTTTGGCGTCTTCGAAGAAGGTCTCATAAAAGTCGCCCATGCGAAAAAATAGGATGCAATCAGCGTGCTCTTTCTTGATATCGAGATATTGGATAATCGCTGGAGTGAATGCCATAGAACAGATTCGAACGTTAAAGTTTTATTTTTATATAAATTATTAGAGAAAAGTCAAGGAAAAAAAGCGCTCCGGAAACGGAGACGCTGATTGTTTTGTATACGAATGCTTAGTTTGTTTATTTGAGTTTTCCACCAATAATATGGGTTTCCCCTTTATCATCGAAAATCTGAACACCTACATCCATTCCTCTGTATTCTGAACAAAGGACGAAAGCAGCTTCGCGATCAGGAGCATCTTCACCGATTTGGTACATGCAAGAATCGATCATGACACAGGCCCTGAAATTACCAGGAGTTGCCTTTTCATTCGATTTGGATGATCCTAATTCTCTGAGTTTGGTTTTTGTAGTTATTGTGTCGTTCATAGGATATGTTTTTTTATATTTTTACTTTCATATCCAAAAGTGATAAAAAGTCAAGTAAACTTCTTTAGCTACGAAGCTCAATATTTGCAAAAGCGGAGTATTCAGCATATAATTGAACTGTAACGAGCATGTTTACCTTTTGAATACTGTGCGCGATATGCCAACAGAATTAACCAAAAGCATTTTGGAAATTGATGATCTCAAGGGCATAAGTCCTGATTTTGAGCAACTCAAAATTCTTCCCCAAGAAACAGCTCAGAAGATTGAGACATTGATTTTCGCAAAAGATAAAAATACGCTCAAAGTGTTAAGCACGAATAACTTCCCTGAAGGACTTACTTCATTACTTAAAAGCTTGGAAGACAAATGATATAAATACGAAACATTCTATACCTCACCTACAGGATTCACCTATGCGCTCAGCTGGTATGCAGATATGGAAACTATCGCAGCGCAGAAAAGGAAAGCGGAAACGGAACAGAAACAAGCTGCAGGAAAATGAGCGATTGCGATGATCCAGAAAGTTTTTGAAAAAAGGGATAGTATGGAACCAGGTGATTTTATCATGGAACTCATCAGATTGGCTTTTCAGACGTGAGCGTCAGACCTGCACTTTCAGCCACAGGAAGACTGACTTATCGTGAGGATCAGGATCGACGGAGTATTGCAAGAATTGCTTCAATTCACTCATGACGATTTCAGAAAATATCTCCAGAAGATGAAATTTATTTCCGGAACCAAATTGAATATCGACTACCTTCCGCAGGACGGAAGATTCTCATTCGAGGCGACCGATGTTCACGGCGAACAGAGAAAAGTGGATGTGAGAGTGAATTTTATGCCAGGAGTGGAATCAGAAAGTACCGTGCTCAGATTCTTAGATCCGACCAAAAGTATCAGTTCGTTTGAAAAAATAGGATTCACGGAAAGAACGTATGCAATCCTCAAAAGGAATCTGGAAAAAAATACGTGAATCACCATCTTCACCGGACCGACCGGTTCGTGAAAGACGACAACTTTGTATACGATTCTGAGTTATCTCAATGACGGAAAAAGGAAAATCATCACGCTCGAAGATCCTATCGAATACGAAGTGAAATGAATCCAGCAATCACAGATCAATTACAGCAAATGATATACCTACGAAATCGGACTCAAATCCATCCTCAGACATGATCCGGATATCATCCTGATCTGAGAAACGAGAACACAGGAAACGGCAGAAATAGCTATCAATGCTGCGTTGACTGGTCACTTGGTGTTCACTACTTTGCATACCAATTCAGCGATAGAATCCATTCCGAGATTGACGAGTATGGAAGTCAAACCGTACATGTTGGCGCCAGCCTTGAATCTGATCATAGCGCAGAGATTGGTCAGAAGGATCTGTCCTAATTGTTGAACCAAGAGAGATGCTAATTACAGCGAGCAGGCGGAAATCAAAGACGCACTCAAAAAAATGGCGGACCTTGATCCTAAACTCGCATTCCCGTTTGACGGAAAGATCCCTGAGATCGTAGGATGTGATAAATGTAATGGAAGCGGATATCAGTGAAGATTTGCTGTTATAGAGACCTTTGAAATAACCGATGATATCAGAAAGATGATCGTAGACGGAAAGATCGGTATAGATCTCTATGCCAAAGCCAGAGAAAACGGCTTCCTCACGCTCCAAGAAGACGGTATCATCAAAATGCTTCAAGGAAATACCACGTTGGATGAACTCAGAAGAGTTTTATAATTATGTTTTTGCAGTATGACGAAAAAAGATAACAAACATATTTCCCATATAAGCAATGTAGAGGAATTCGTAAAGATCGCCAATACCGAATTGGCTGATACATTCTATATTTCCGTTGATGAAAAAAGAGAGGAGCGTTCCTATCGGAACGATTTCAAAGTTTTTGAAAAACAGGAATTACAGAAGCTGATACACGACAAGAACATAAAGATACCTGAGACCTACAAGAAGTTCAGATGCTTCATCTACAACGAGAACAAAGAAAAGATACTGCCATTCAAAAAAGACGATTATCTGATGCACGATCGCGGATATTTCATGTTTGACGGAACGAGATATTTTTCCTATGACGATAACTGAAATGAACTCTGAA
>CAIVEC010000034.1 GCA_903904875.1 uncultured bacterium
ACTATAAAAAGTCAATTTTAAAATACCTAGTGTGACCTAGAGAATTATTTTGTATCTGATCTGCAATAAAAAAAGCCCCGGATTTCCGGGGATTATAATTATGCATTATTATGCATTTTTTTTAATTTTCATTTCACTTTCATCCTTTTTGATGAGTGCAAATATCACTGCTTTGGGATGTTTGGTCAGGATATCAGTATTTTCATGTACCCATCGCTGTCCACCATACCGATATTGTTTCCAATATCTTTTGAAGATTCGGTATCTGCCACGAGAACGTGGCGCAGCCGTATAGATAATATTTTCCATGGTGTATCTTTTATTATTGGTTTATATTTTATCCTCTTATATTTATTCTACAAAAAGAGTCAAGCCTCATTCAGAAAGTCATTCAGTGGCTTTAGTACTTTAAATACGGAAATGCAATAGTCTATAAAATCCTCTTGGAGGACTTTTTTGTCTGAAAGATTATGACCGATGTAGAATGATTTCATTTTCAAAAACTTAGCCGCCTTATGATCCTTATCGAATCATCTCGGTACTTTCTGTAGTTCATCTCCTTGCAATGAACCGAAGATTTTCTTGAATGCTGGCGTACTGATAATCTTCTCTAATTGCTTATAATGTTTTGCGATATAATTTCTCACTCTTTGTAACGTCAGTGCCGGTGGCATATATAATCCCCCTCAAATAAAACATTCTCCTGGCTCTATATGGACGTAATATCCTGCTCCGATTCAGTGTTTCCCTTCTTCACGGATGATGACTCAGAAATTTCATTTGTAGGGAGACTTATCTTTGGTGAAACGGATATCCCTGTTGAAACGGAATGTCGCATCTTTGACTTCCAGCTTACCGATATTCTTATCAAGCGCACATGTCTTCTCTATCAGCTTCTTGGCGAAATCAAAAAAATTATCCCTTTCCATATGATAGAGATCCCTGTTCTTATTCATCCGTTCGAGATTATTATTCTCTTTGACCGCTTTGAGGAAAGCAAGGGTTACTTTGGTAATCATATACTCTTGTTAAAATAAACTTTGCGTTTTCGGTTTAGCTCATTCAGTTTGAATGTCTTTGAGGAATGGAAAGTGTTTAACTATAGTTTCCCATCATTCATATATCTTGAGTCAGAGTTCTTGCGCTTTAGCTTTTTTGCTACCTGCTTTTTCGCCGATAAGCATAAAATCTGTAGTCTTTGTCGGCTGTTCATGGAAGAAGTATCCGTTCTGCTGGAAATATTCAGCGATTTTCTCTCTCGGGAGATCAAAGGATCAGGTGATAGAAAAGCTTCCTTTGGCTTCACTTGCTTTGAGAAGGTCATAATATTTTTTTGGGTTCATATTCACTCCGTAGTGTTTCAATTGTTCCAAAAGTTTAAGATTATGTTTAGCATGGAAAAACTTTGTAATGCTTTCTACGGTCTTTTCACCGATTCCGTAGATAGATGATAAGAATTCTTCATTCGTCAATTCTTTCACAAAATCTTCATGCGTGAGCTGTTCAGCAAGGTCTTGCGCCATCTTTTTCCCTACATGAGGTATTCACAATCCATTCAAAAGCCTTCGCAACGCTTTGTGTTTGGACTCCTCTACTCCTTTGACTATTTCAGCGACTTTTTTGTCTCAGATTCCTGGGAACTTCAATAACTGAACCTGTATTTTATTATCACTGAGTTTATAGATGTCTGCAACGGTTGCTATAATCTTATTTTCTACTAATAGGTCAACGAGACTCTCTCCTATACCATTGATATCCATACAATGTTTGCTCACGAAATGCTGGATCTGCTGTTTCGTCTTTTCGGGACAATGTGGATTGGTACAGTAGTAATGGATATCTATATTAGTGATCGGTTCATGACATGAAGGACAAGTTTTGGGCGGATTAATTTTTGTTTCCTTGCCTGTTCTACGATCGGTGATAACGCTTACGATATAGGGAATCACCTCACCGCTTCTTTGCAACCAAATCCGGTCATGGAGATGAATATCTTTTTCTTTGATAAAATCAAAATTGTGAAGGCTGACTCTTTTCAATGTTGCACCGCTCAATTGCACTGGTTCGAGATTTGCGACCGGGGTGATGATTCATGTTCTTCCTACCTGGAAGTCTACTGAAAGAATCTGTGTCGCTGCAAGCTGTGCAGGAAATTTATAGGCAACAGCCCATCTCGGATGATGATCAGTGGTTCAAATGATTTCGCGTTGCTCTAATGATTCTGTTTTGATAACTAATCCGTCAAATTCTATATCTTTGCTTTCCAACATTTTCTTGGTTGCTGGATCTTCGCATAATTTGACAATATCTTTGATATGGAGACCTGTTTTTTCTCGTGGAAATACCGGAAAGAGATCTATCAATTTTGTTCCTTTAGGTAATTCTACATCATTCAAGATATCATAGATATGAACGACCAATCACCTTTTATCAACTTCCTTAGGGTCCAAAAGTTTAATACTGCCTGCTGCGGCATTTCTGGTGTTAGCGAATGGGACTTCTCATTCTTCTTCCCTTTCTTTATTGATATCTTTCCGGACGGATTTCGGCATCAATATTTCTCCTCTGACATGGATATCCAGCGGAAACTTTAATTTCTTCGGAACGTTCTTTATCGTCCTCACATTCTCGGTCACATCATCTCCCACCAATCCGTCTCCACGAGTAATCGCTTGCGTAAAGATTCATTTTTTGTATATGAGTTCGACACTAAGACCATCGAATTTCGGCTCTACACGGTAGGATATTTTAGCATTGGGTTCTTGTTTCTGAAGTATCTTATGGATTCTTTCATCCCGTTCTTCGAGGTCTTTGGCATTGTAGGTATTCTCCAATGAAAGCAGTTTCGTCTCATGTTTCGCTTGAGTAAATCATTCGCTTACCTGCCCTATCAATGTTTGCGTAGGACTGTTTGACGTGATGATCTGTGGGAAGTGCTCTTCTATCTTTTTGAGATAATCGAAAAGTTCGTCGTATTCCTTATCCGATATGATAGGTTTGTTTTCTATATAGTAGAGATGATTATGATCAACGACACAATCGATCAATTGAATATAAAAATCTGACACTTCTTTTTCATTCAGCTTGCTGATGTCGTGATGTGCTTTGATGAAAGATTGGATTTTTTTTGTTTGTTCTGATAAATTCATTTTTACTTGACTTTTATATGTAAATAATTATATTCATCACAATCAAGATTGTATCTTGAGTAGGTATTACTCTGGCGTACAGATGGTACTGATTACCTTAGAAAAAGTTCTTCGGCTTGTCCTTAGAACTTTTTTTTTGTATTAGATTTATCTTCCTTTAAATACTACGCCAAAGGTAGCTAAAATGATATATGCATCTAAAAACAATGATCGATTCTGGATGTAATAGAGATCCAGTTTTGCTTCTTCTTCAAAGTCTAAACTATCTCTGCCGAATACTTGCGCATATCCGGTAATTCCTGGTTTGATAGAGAGTAATCTCTTCTGCCGTGATTCATAGTTTTTTACTTCATCTGGCAAATGCGGTCTTGGTCATACTAATGACATCGTTCATCGAAGCACACAAAAAAACTGTGGAAGTTCATCGAGCGATGTTTTTCTCAAAAATCTTCCTACTCTGGTCACTCTTGGATCATTTGCTATTTTTGGCAGAACTCATTGTCTGACATTAGCGTCAGATTGGATAAGTTTTTGATAGAGTTCGTCAGCTTCTTTACCTCCGTATCCGACACTCATATGGGTGTACATACTGCGAAATTTGAGGAAGGTAAAAAGTTTTCCATGTCTTCCTACTCTTTTGGACTTATAGAATATCGGTCAGCGAGAATCTATCTTGATAGCTATAGCTATGAGTATCATCAATCGTGAGGTTATAATAACCAAGAATAATGATGCGAAAAGATCCATAAGTTTTTTGAGGATGATAGATCGTCCATCAAGCTTGGAATGCTTATATTCCAATGCGATAATATTGTCGATATTTTCTGGCGAATATACAACATCCTCCAAGAAAAATCATTCGCTGATATGATAAAATCTCGTATTATCGCTGAATCTCACCCTTTCGAACATATTTTGTAATACGTCTTTTTCAAAGCTTCCTACGGCTACTACAATGAAATATTCCGTGATATCAATATCATTGATTTCATTATGCGTAGCAAATTCCGTCTTAAAGGAAAATCAGTTTTTGATCTTTTCTATGGCTTTATAACTTTCCAAAGTATTGCTTCCTACGATAAGTATCTTATTATTCCCTTCTCTATGTCTTCTCGCTTCCATATAATTCCGCACCTGATCAAAGAGGAAAAGCACGATAAAGCTCACGAAGGCGCCTACGAGAATGATAAATCTTGAAATTCAGAAAAAGAAAACGAATCCTTGTCCGAAGTATCAGATGAAGGTAATGGTAATTATCCGATAGAGCCATGTTTTGGTAAATGTCTGGAAATATCTTTGGATAGGTTTATGAAGTTCATAGAGATCTTTGACGATACCGATGATCACAAACGCAAATGCGGCAATGATACCGAACGCCATATTCTCCTGATAGTTGATTATCGGTATCTTAAGCTGGACTCCTGGTATCAGATCAGTAAAGAGACGGATTCTGTACATTACATAGAATATGACAATAATCAAACCAAGATGAAGCATTGGTCTAAACAAACGAAGTAATACATTGTACTTTTGTTTCATGGTAGTAGATACAGAAGATAAAACTAATGTTCTGTTTTTACCATTGTATTGATATATTTTACTATCTCTTCTATCTGCTGTTCAAATTTCCCTTTGGCAGGCACACCGAATCCTGCAGCTAATCTATGTCATCATCATCATAACGCTTTTGCTATTTTATTGCAATCTATTTTTCCCTTGCTACGCATTTCTCCTTCAAGTTTTTTCGCTCTGAGCGATCCTCTGATGATATTTCCTATTTTTCTGATCAAAAGCACCATTTGCGGTCCATCAATATTCTGGATGATATGTAATCCATAGGCGGCTTCTTCCTGATCAATGTCGTATTTTTTCAATTCATCTTCATCATAATACGTATAGAGTAAATCATCTTTTTGTTTGATCCTATTGAGAAGCAATTGAAGGAATTTTATAGAATTCAATGATCTCTTGCGCATAAGATTGTTTACCACAAAATCTTTATCAGCACCAAGTTTAAGCAGTTTCAATACATTGGTAAATGTTCTTATGTGGTCTTCTTCAAAAAGAAAATTTCCCGAATCCGATGTGATACCTAGATAAAAATAGGTGGCTATCTCCTTATCATAAAATTCTGGTCGCCATTTGTAGGTATGTTCAAATAATATTTCACACGTACTTATACTTTTTACGTCTTTTATTAAAATACCATGATCTAGTCCATCGCCAAGATGATGATCAAATGTTATGCTAGGTTTTTGATTGAAATAACTAGGTTTAGCCTGGCTTAATATTCACATGCGATTGATGCCTGTAAAATCTACGAAGATAAGAAGATCATACTGTTTGTAATCAAAATTTGTTTTAAGTCTTTTTATCCCCTTGATAAAATCGAATAATTTACTTGGTTTATTGGGTACAAAATACCTTACCTGTTTTTTTTGTTTTTCCAATAATCTTCACAATCCCAACATAGCACCTATACAGTCTCCATCTGGACTCATATGTCCAAAAAGCGCTATTTTTTTAGCGTGCTCGATCATGTGTTTAGCTATGCTACTGTTTTTGTGCATGCATATTATTTAGCAAGTAAAGTATGTATTTTTTCTATTCCTTCTTCATTGAGAAAAAATGTTTTGTTGCTTATAGTGATTTCTTGATCACCCTTATGTGTTTGTACTAAAGTTATGAGTTCATTGATTTTTTGCGCACTATCGGGCAAGATGAATGTTGTTTGCTGATGCGGTGATGTTGTTGATATCTCTTCTGCTTTATGTTCTTCTGATTTGGATTCTCCTAACACCTGTTCTTCTACCGCTGATTGCAATCTCAATGATTTCGCTCTTACTACGGTCATTTCCGGATCATATTTACTTCCTGCTTGTTTGATCAATTGATCACGAGATACCTTGACTATTTTTTCTATGCTTATCGATCTTCACTTGAATCCTGTAATCATCAGGATATCAAATTTCTGGAAATCTAAAACCTCTCTTACGAAAATTTCCGTACTTCCTGATATATCCTCTATCTGGATAAAAAATCATTTTTTCTTGGCTCTTTGGATATTTTTGATATATCCTACAATCATAAGATTTCAGAAATTCTCTTTTTCCTTGAATTGCGAAATGAAGTTATATCTCTTGATATAGGTATAGAGCCCGTCCAATGGATTTCCTGATACAAAGACCTTGAATACTTCGTATTCCAGCATCAGTCTTTCCATCATCGTTGTAGTTGGTCATGGTTTGAGCGTCATTTTGGTGCTCATTTCCATCATACCAAAGAGTCATGCTCCGGAATCCTTGGATTTTTTCGCTCGTTCCAGGATAGTCTCTACATTCAACAATAAAGTTCCGCGATCACCGAATTCATCGAATGCTCATGATTTGATCAATCATTCTGTAGATTTTTTGTTGACGATAGGCGCACATCTTTTGATGAAATCCTCCAATGTTTGATATGTTCAGTTGGTTTCTCTTTCTTTTTGGATTACTTCACCTATTTCCCATCACAATCCTCTGATACAGAAAAATCATAATCTGATCTCATTTCCGATTGCAGCTACATGATTGAAGGATTGATTGATATGCGGAGGCAGGACGGGAATTCCTTGATTCTGCGCTTCATAGATATAGACGCTCAATTCGTCGGTATCCTCTTCTACAGACCTGATCAATGATGCATAAAATTCTACTGGATAATATGCTTTGAGGTAAGCAGTCTGATAGGCAATCATTGCATAACATACCGCGTGTGATTTATTGAATGAGTATGCTGCCGCCGGTTCTATCATCTTTTCATAGACGTAGATCGCTGTCTCTTTTTTGTAGTCCCTGTATTCCTTGCATCTTTTTACAAATTCTTTTTTTATCTGGTCGATGATCTCCTTTTTTTTCTTACCTACTCACCTTCTGAGTACGTCAGCTTCTGCAAGTGAAAATCATGCCATGGATTGTACCAGGAACATGAGCTGTTCTTGATAGACAGCAATTCCGTAGGTAAGGTTCATGATAGGTGCAAGATCTTCCACGAGTTTAATATTCTCTTTGTCAGTTTCCTCTTCTCCGTATTTTTCCACTAATACTTCCCTGAGTTCCGCACTCATATAACTGATAGGCTCTTCGCCGTTTTTCCTTGCAATATAATTGGGGATAAATTCCATAGGACCTGGACGATAGAGTGCATTCATTGCTACAATATCATTAATAGAATCTGCTTTTAATTTAATTAAGAATTTTCTCATCCCGCTCGATTCAAATTGGAATATCCCTGTAGTATTCCCCGCTTGAAATACTTTCTGGAAGGTAAACGGATCTTCCAATGGCGGCTGGAACGAGGTATCGTCAAAGAAACGCTGAAACATGTCCGGAAGAGGTTTATGCTCTTTTTCATGTCTTTTCTGGATGATCTTGATGCAATTTTTGATGACGGATAAGTTCCTGAGTCCGAGGAAATCCATCTTCAAAAGTCAGATAATCTCCAATGTTAATCAGTCATATTGGCTTACAATAGTCGTATCATTTTCTTTGGCATATTGTACAGGTGAATATTTTGTCACTTTATCTGGTGCAATAATAATACCGCAGGCATGCACACCGAGCTGTCTCATATTGCCTTCCAGTTTTTCTGACAGTTCTGCTGCTTGTTTTACTTTTGCATCTGATTCATAGAGTGCTTTGAGTTCTTCTCATACATCTTGTGCTTGCACTGCTTGCATAAGCGACATTTTATCCGGCATGAGTCATGAGATCTGATTTGATCTTTCAAACGGCACGCCAAGCACTCTGGCTACATCCTTGAATGCTGCTTTGCTTGCCATCTGCATATAGGTTCATATAGAACATACTTGATCTTGACCGTATTTTTCCTTTACATATTGTACGACTCTTTCTCTCTGTACATCTTCAAAATCAATATCAAAATCAGGCATTGAAATACGCGCAGGATTGAGAAATCTCTCAAAGAGCAATCCGAATTGCAAGGGATCAATATCGGTAATCCTTGTCATCCATGCTAATATCGATCATGCTCCTGATCATCTTCCGGGACCTACAACAATCATATTCTTTTTGGCCCGACGGACAAAATCCGCTACAATAAGGAAGTAGGAATTGAATCCCATCTCTTTGATCACTTTGAGTTCATATTCCAAACGATCGATATATTCACCTAAGGTTCCGAATCCTAGTAGTTTATCCTTATTCTCTTCGACAAATTGCTTTTTGAAATTCGTGTATGTCTCTATTGTTATTTCATGCAATTCTTCAGGTTTGATTTCCTGTACAGGTTTGGTCAATACTCCTTGATCTGAAATTTTTGTCATTTCCAAAACAGTGTCTTGATCCCATTCCAGGTCAAATTTATAGTTCATTCATTTATACGCACGGTAACGGAGTTCAAATTCGTGGATATGCATCCGTAAAGAGCTGGCTTGGAAAATAAAATATCGTAACATATATACTTACGAAAATCCTTATTTTTTTCAAACTAAAATCCATTTTTTTCTATAAAGGAAAACCCTGCAGTACTGCAGGGTTTTTTATCTTGGAAATCAAGACCGTATTATACTCCAATAACTCCTAACAACCGGAAGATTACACTTACTACCAACCAGCTCACTCCGATAAATATCAGTCCGATAGCTGCTTGTTTCAAAATTTTGAAACCGTTTTTATATTTGGTATCGTCTCCAGCAGCAGTTACCATTTGGAAACCTCCCCAAAGCAAAATAACCAAAGCAATCAATGCTAAGATTCCTAATGCCCAGTTGATGAAACTTTTGATAACATCGATTAATTTTCCTCATTGAGCCGTTCCAGTTCCTGAAATTCCTACATTAGATGTAGAAGTTACATCACCAAATCCTCATCATTGAGCTAGCGTCACCAAATTTCCTACGCTAAGTATTCCGAGTACTACCACAGATAAAACTTTTAACGATAATTTTTTCATTTTTTTCTTTTTTTAAACAAATTAAAAAGACTAAGTTACTAATATATATAGATTTATAGAATACAAAATCAAGTTTTTTCTACAAACCGTATTTTATATGATACTACAAATTTTTACCCCTTTTGCAACTATTTTTTCCACCCGGGTGGAAAAACCAGTTAACTTAGTTTAGAAGCTGAATTACTAATCATTACACCGCGGTGAAATGTGGGTTGAAAAAAAACAGCGAATGATTACTAACTGATTTACGACTTTACTGTTATTTTTTTGATGATAAAATCACTATCACATTATAAAAGTTTTGATCAGAAATTGGAACATTGGTTACAGACCAAGACGTTTTTGAAATATATCAAAGTAAGCAAGGATTTCTATCTGCTCTGTTTTTTCTGATTTCTCTTCCTAATACTCATACTCAGATTATTTTATCTTCAAGTGATACAGCACAACTATTATGATACTCTTCTCAATCAGCAGCATGTAAGTGAGACTTCGCTCAAAGCCAAGAGAGGAAATATCTTTGCTGATGATAAAGCGGAAAAGCATATCCAGCTTACCGACAACATCACTATGTATAATATTTTTGTCGATCCAAAATTTATTTGGGACAAGCAAAAATTTATTGATATCATTACGCCTGTAGTATATAAGCATTTTTGTGAACTCTATGGCATGCAGGAAGTAACAAAACTTCAATGTATAAATAATATAGAACAATTTACCCAGACACAAATCATTCCTACTAAACCGCAATTCTTTTACTATGGAAGCGGGATCATTTCCACAGGATACCTTTTATACGATCAGACAGGATATGATCTTCAACTCCAACAAATCCTCAGCGGGTTTACTCCAAATACTGCGTCAAGCCTTATCAAGACAAGACTCAATCAAATGGTCTATATAGGTATCAAACCAAAAAACTATATTGGATTCTTTGCCAATACCAATTTTCTTGCAGAGCTAGCAAAACTCAATCTCGACTATATAGATATTCAGAGCAAGAATTACGTATATATAGTACCTGATAGAGTCGGGAATGTGAATAAGGATATCGAACCGCTCAAAAAAATCCTTGATAAGTATTGATATCTTAATAACTTTCCAAACCTGGAAAAATCATTTTACAAACAAGAAAATAGGTACGTAAAAATCATTTCTGATGCTAATCCTCTGATTGCCCAACAAATCAAGGATCTGAAACTTCAATATTATCAAGAACGTTCCCCTGATAAAATCCCTCTGCTTCATTGATTAGGTATGGAATTTTATACTAAGAGATACTATCAATATGGTTCGTTTCTTTCCAATGTCCTATGATTCGTAGATAAAAGTAATAATGCTTATTATGGCGTGGAACAATATTTTGATGATGTGCTTCGTGGAAAAGACGGAAAAATTGTCTGACGTACTTCTGCACGAATCGGACCTGTGGGAGCCAATGAATTTGAATTAGAAAACGCACAAGATGGAAACGATGTCTATCTTACTATAGATATCGGTATTCAAAAAGAAGTGGAAAGTATTATCAAAGCATATCATGATATATTGAAAGATGATTCGATCAGCGTATTGGTATATAATCCTTTTAATGGATATGTAATATCATCAGCAAGTTATCCTTCGTACAATCCGAACAATTATAATGATGCATTCACCTTGCAGCCTCTTGGGCCGGAATATGGATATATGATTGATGACCTGAGTTATATAGAAAATCCCGTGTATATCCAAACAGGAGGAGAATACAGGCTTGCTACCACATACGAAAGAATAGACACTACTATCCCGAAATACATAGCAAAAAATGGGTATGGTCCGCAAGTATTGGTGGATAAAAATACTGCTATGGCGTATGAGCCATGAAGCGTCTTTAAGGCATTTACGGTTGCTATATGACTTGATACCGATGAAATCAGATTCTATGATCCATATAACGATCCAGGTAAAGTGAAAGTATGACCATTTACCATTAAGAATGCGGATGATGTATGTATGGGAGATCGGAATTTTCTGCATGCCTTCGTCTGGTCATGTAATATCGGAATGGTTAGGATAGCGCAAAAATTAGGTAAAGAGATCTTTTATAATTATGTGGATAAGCTTGGATTCGGAAAAATCACCTGAATAGAAGTAGCGAATGAGGACGCAGGATTTGTAGAATGAGTGACAACTGTTTCTGATGCAAGATTTTTCAATAATACCTTTGGACAATGACTTCTGGTCACTCCGATCCAATTGGCTGCTGGATATGGAGCTATCGTCAATGGCTGATATTATGTGAAGCCTACAATAGTAAAATGAATATTCGATAGAAAAACCAATACCTACTACCCTACCACCAAAAAAATAACGAAACAGATATTCAGACCTGAAACAGCAGAAGCGCTCAAGGTCTGACTTTTTGATGTTATGGAACAGAATCCAGAATTGAAATACGCTAAAGTGGAAGGATATCTCCTTGGAGGAAAAACCTGAACATCACAGATTTCCTATAAAGGGAAATATATGCAAGGTATCTGATGGACCAATGGATCATTCGTCTGAATCATCACCAAAGACGATCCGCAATATGTTATCATCGTTCAGGTACGTAGACCAAGGCAGAATCAATGGTGATTTGCAACGGCAGGAAAAATATTCTGAGATATAGCAAAATTCATCATCAATTATTCATTGATAGAGAAATAAAAAAATATTATTGAACAAATGACACGAAGTTAATATTAGTTGAAAACGTGAATGGTTTGTTTACATTTATAGCAATATTTTATATTATTATACTTCAGTATGTTTGGAAAATTATGAGAAATGAAAAAAATGTACGATAAGTACAAGACTTTACAGAAAGCGCTCAAAAACCTTGTTATCAGAGGAAAGGAAGGAAAATTCACGTGAGCAGATGGTCTTGAACAAGACGCTATCGTCGTAGATATCAGTGGAGAAATGAAATTGAGAGAACTACATATCAATGATGATTCTTTATTAGACCCTATGAAAAAATCTCAACTTGAATCACTCATCACCTCTTGTTTCCAAAAAGCACAGACAAAAGCGCAAGAGATAGTCGGAGAAAAAACAAAAGAGATCCTCTGAGTGGATCCTTCCGATATGGCTAGTATGCTTGGTGGAGGTTGATGAATTCCTGGAATGAACTAATACCATATATAATTTTAAGTTTTCCCCTTCGAGGACAAGTAAGTGCTAAGTTTTAAATAAAATTTTTCTTATACTTAACATTTATCACTTAGCATTGAATTAATGTAATTCCAGCATCCTTGGCTCGTAACCGTGATTTTTGTAGTAATCGAAAACCTCTTTGATATCTTCTATAGGCGTAGACGCTCATCCGGTGATAGCTACATATTCATGAGCGAACAACTCCTCTTCAGGATATTGGAGGATATCTTCCAATGATTCTCCATAAAAGCTTTTCTTATTATTCTGGACTCATATATTGTACAATTCTTTGGTATTATTACTTTCTTTTCCTCAGATTACGATAAACGTATCAAACTTTTTGAGGTTTTTGAGAACCACTTCCTGTCTTTCGTAGGTAGCTTTGCAGACATCAGATGTTGTTGGCAATGCTGCATGAGGATATTGATGTTTTATTTCTTTGAAAATCTCCTGCACATGTAGAAAGTTGAGTGTTGTCTGTGATAATACCGCAAAAATCGTTTCCTTATCTATCTGAGGTATAGATGCTTTATCATGAAATACATAGGATATTCATCACTCTGAAGCGATATATTCCAAAATATTTTTTCCTTCCTGATGATTTTCTTTTCCTATGTAAAAAAATGTTGTCACCCCTTGCTGGATAAATCATTCGACTTCAGCATAAATCTTACTAACAAAAGGACATTCTAGGTTGTATACTGCTTTAAATTTTTGTCTGGCTTTGGTGAGTATTTCCCTATTGGTTCCATGTGCAGAAAATACCACGATGGCTTTTTCGTATCGTACTTCATCGATTGATTCTACGAATATCACTCCTTGTTTTTCAAAATCTTTGGTGACTTTGGGATTATGTACAAGCGAATGAATACAAAAAATCTTCTCTCCTGGATGGTTGGAGATAATATCATCAAGCTGATCTATAGATCTCTTCACTCCGAAACAGAAACTTGAAGGAGTAAGATAATATACGGTTTTTGCCATAGCAAAAAATAAACGGTAAAACGCTTATTTTTCTCCTATAAAGGAAAATATTATTTCTCTTTCTCTCGCATGATCGAGTTCGAATAACAATACTCTCTGCCATCTTCCAAACATGAGTTTACCATCATGTACAGGAATGGTTTCACTGCTATTTCCCATAAGCATACCTCTGATATGTGCATGTCCGTTGAGACATTCCTCTTTGCTGTCGCACATGGTTTTTGGATCCCTATTTTCGAGATCATTATGTCTATATACTTCATCTACGGAAACATATGTATCGCACCGCTGTTTGAGATCATTCCGGAATCCATCCTCCGCTTCGTTGATTTTTAGTACTGCCGTAGTATGGCGAGTAAAGATGTTGAGGAGTCAATCCTTATATTTATGATCAATGATAAATTTTTTTATATCGTCAGTAATATCTATGATATCAAAAGGTTTCTTCGTATGATATACTATGGACTTGGAATAATACATTTTTTCTGACTATAAATAAAAAAACACGTCCTGTGATTATACAAAAACTTACCTCCATTTCAATGATTTTCTCTTATCCTTGACTTTCTATCTTAAATATTTATGTATTGTACACAAAAAAACAAAAAAACTTAAAACAAAAGCCTATGAGCAATTTTAAATGGAAAAAAATCATCGAGCAAGCCTTTCAAAGCATGATAGAAAGAAAGGAAAAAAGCGTGATTGTCCGTCGCTTTGACGGCAAAAGAAATCTTGTACTTCTTTCAGGAGGAATACTTCAAGTAGATTTCGTCAAAATCATCCTGGTACATATCTCTAAAGTGTATGTCATCAAAGTATTGTATAAAGATGATAATATTTATGAAGCTTTAGTATTTATGTCTCATGAGGAGAAAACGTTAGCTGTACAATATCTACGCTACAACAATATCATGCCCACGCCGAAAGAATTTTTTGAAGCCAAATCATTACAAAATTCTATGAGCTGTGAAGCCGTAGAAAAAATACTACATGGTGATATGGTACATTCCTAATGTATTAACAACATTTATCCTGGTCCGTTATTTACGGACCTTTTTTAAATTGAGACGCAATAAAAAGCTGAAATAAAATGAAGTTTTTTATGACGTCGAAATTATAGTTGCTATCAAAATAAGTCTGAAATATAATGAGGAATTATTGTGATAGCAACTATGCATCCTTCAATCAAAATCCAAAACCTTTTGAAGGAGGATGTATAATTTTATTTCAAAAATATATTATTCAAGCAAATTTATTTTTGTAATGTTTCTATCATAAGATCTTGATGTCTGTTTTTTAAATCATGGACTAATGTTTTTTTATTCTCCATAAACTTCTGAATATCAAATCCATATTCTTCCAGCATCAGCGATGTATGATCTACTCAGATATAATGCGGTAAGATAACGTAGTCAGCGCCTTGTTCGTAGAGTTTTATCGCTTCATGAATGTGATTGGATACGAGGATGATGATCAGATTTGGATTATGTTGTTTTATGGTTTTGAGCAAGATCATGTTCTCGTCAAATTTCTTTACCGTACTGATGATCATTTTGCTGTTTTTGAGATTCAGCTCTTGGAGAAAATCGATATCACCTATATCACCATAGATGCATGGGATTTTCTTTTTCTGTAAATGTGCTATGATTCATGGATTTTCATCTATCACGAGAATGTGCTTATGTGTTTTATGTAACATTTCATAGAGATTGCTGCCGAATCTTCCATATCAGAAAATCGCTATTTCATAGTTTTTTTTGTTGATTTTTGTATATTCCTTATTCCGCACTCACGGAAGCAGTGACAAAACCGGTTTGAAGAAATGATATATTTTCTCTCCGTAGATTAGGAAATAACTTGAACCTGCAATCGTGATCAAACCTATCAAGGTGATCATGGAAAGTATCGTCGGATCTTTGATATATCATGAAGTTATTCCCATGGCTATGATGAGAAAGGAAAATTCGCTGATTTGGCCGAGTGATATTCCCGTAAGAAAATTATTCTTTCTTGTATGACCAAGAAATCCAAGTGTTATCATAGTGATGATCGGCTTCACGATAAGGACGAATACGACGAAGATCAATAACGGTATCAACATCGATGTTGTAGTCGTTCAGAAACTTACCTGCGATCCAAGCAAGACGAAAAATATGACGATAAAGAAATCTCTCAACGGTTTGATTCTGCTCGTTATTTCAAATCTGTACGATGAATTGGCTAAGGTGATTCATGCGATCAAAGTCCCTATCTCTATTCAGAATCCAAGCCGATGGAATAACGCTCCGAGGATGAAACATCGTCCTATAGAAAACAAGAAAAGATATTCTTGGGATTCAGCGATTTTTTTTGTTATTCTTGGAATGAAATATTTGCTTATAAAATACAATCCTACTGCCAATCAAATAACTTTAGCTATCAAACCGACAATGATAATCATGGATGGCGCATGTTCTACGCTTTTGAACGTTGCCATTCACAAGATCAATAACATAACCAACAAATCTTGGACGATAAGTATTCCTATGCTTAATCTTCCGGAAGTGGATTCCATCTCATCCCTATCTCACAAAAGTTTTAATACCACGATGGTACTGCTAAAGGCGAATCCTATAGCTAAGAAACTTGATGTCATCCCGTCGAATCACAATACCGTAGCGATGAAATATCATAGAACTCCAGTAATCAGTACTTGGAAACATCAAGCGATGAGTGAAGTCTTTCCAAGATCTTTGATGATTGTAGGATTAAGCTCCATACCAACGATGAAAAGCAGCAAAGCGATACCTAAGTTTCAAAACGACTGGAAAGCGGTATTTGCATGGAGCAATCATGGTAAAAACAGACTGATAGCGGTACCAGCGATAATATATCAGATAATCATAGGCTGTTTGAGCGCCTTCATCAAACCGACGCTCAAAAGGACGATTCAGATAACGATACTGAGTGAAGTAAATACTTGTTCTGCCATATACTTAACAAATTAAAAGATTAAAAGATTACGAATCATGGATTGCGGATTATTTTGTTTCAATAATCTCCCACATGATTTTTTTAACTTCTTCTCCATAGTCCCTGGTTTCATAATATTTTAGCAATGTTTCTCATTTTGTACCATTAAACATTCTTCTTAATTTTCCATAGGCATGTTCTTTGATTTCGTGTTCTTTTCTCTTTTCGATAAATTCGCTTCATTCGATATACTTTACTAACTCATCCAATGACATTTTTTCGATTTTTCTGCATTCTGTGAATATCATTTCTTGCACCTCTTTCTTGTGCTGATATTCTATTTTTTTGATCACAAACTTTTTGATGTATGGCAATTTTTCATTTTCGAATGCTTCAGAATTGAAATAGTCAGTCAAATCATCTTTATGCATATTTTCCAACAATGTCTGTGTCGCTATTACCTTTTCTGCTGTCGGCTGATCAATATCTTTTATAATATCTACGGCTATATCGTCTTTTCGATCAGTAAGGATCTTTTCTGGGTTGTTCTTATATTTTTCCACTTCATCATAATGGTTGCTTAATATAGAATATTCAAATGTCCCGAAAGGGAACTTAACAATTATGGGATAACGTTTCCCATCATAGAATCATCCTGCAGATGTGTTGTATTTTACGATTACTCAAATATCAGGTTCATTATATCTTTGTACAAATGTACCTGGTACGTATCCCAATTTCTCATATATATTATGAGCTGTGGATATCTCCTTTTCTGAAGGTGCTTGCAATTTTAATGCTTTTACAAGGTCATGAATGCTATTCAGAGCTTGTTCCTTTTTTTCAAATGATATCTTAGTATCCTTTAAGATATTTTTGGCTGCGTCTGCGATGATATGCATTTTGATTTTTTAGAAAGTAAATCTACCTAAGTATACCTAGAATTGCCATATTTGTCAAATTCTAGTAATCTATTTGACTTTTGTATTAAATTCACTAATATGCTTATTATAAATACAAAAAATGGAAGTAAAAACGTTAAATACCTACATTTTACTTTTTACCGGATTTATCATGTCAGAAATTACGAAAAGCATAGCCTCTGTCTGTCATCACCTAATAGAGAAACCTACAAATGCTAAGACAAAAAATAGTGATGAATGTGATAAAGCGCTTCATGAGGCAAAGACAAATCCTGAAGCAAACCAAGAAATTCTTGCCAATGGAAACTTTTATATAAACGTCAAACATAATATATGTGTGAAACTCTATAAAGAAATCAGCATAAATCCTTCTTTTAATGATATGGAAGACCATATCGTCTATAGATCGTTGCACGAAAAGGATCAGATCATAAAAACATGAGGATGGTATCGTGTTGCAATGCAACCATGAGATATCGAAATCAAATTTAATGATTCAGTCATCTCCAAAAAAATATCTGACAATGAACATGTTCAGAAGAACGGAGCAATAATTAAAGGAGAAGAGTGTTTTATAGAAAAAGTATCTCCAGGCTGAAAAGGCTGAGATTGCTATCGTCTGGTTGAATCTACACAAGACGATCTAAAAGCAATCCTAATTTGACTCACGGAATTATTGTAAAATTCATCTAAAATATTTCACTATTTTACTGGATAATTTCATTATTTTTTCTAGATTTTCTTGATTTATCACCAATTTTCTCTATGGTTTGGCTATCTTTTATATTATAATAAAAACTAAACCATGGTTACTACAAGCAAATTTCAAGGTAAATTCATGTATTATGAAAACATCAACGGTAAGGAAAAAAAGCTTTCCAAAGAATTTACTGATCCTAAGAAATTCAATGAATTCGCTAAAAAGTACCCTATGCCAACGTTAGGAAGTATGTTTGGACTTATTACACCTGCTAAAAAGGCGCTTCCACACAAGAAAATCGCTAAAAAAGCAGTCAAAAAAGTAGTTAAGAAGAAAAAATAATCCATTCGTAATACACCGTATATTTGACTTTTTGAAAAAATATTTTAATAACTTGCTAAATAATTTGTCTATTTTGGATAAATTTTCCTTATTTTTTTGTTTTTCTCTGTTTTTGCTTAGATGCTTTCGTAGGCGTAAAAGCGTATACGCTTTCAAAGCATAATCACCAAATAATCTATTTTTCTGCTTTTGTCAACTGGTTATGACCGGAAAGCATTGAATTTTCGTTCGCTTTTGTTATCTCTCTTGTCAAGAACACATTCAAACTTTTGGGGCACCTGCCTTAAAGTTTTTTTGTCTCATAGGATTTTATATTATTATCATACTCTATGAAGAACGAACAAGATGATAAAGTAATCGCTACAGGAACCGTTATACAACATCCTATCGAGGATGAAATTTCCAAATCGTATATCGAATATGCGATGTCCGTCATCATATCGCGTGCGTTGCCTGACACCAGAGACGGATTTAAACCGGTATTGAGAAGGATTCTCTTCTGAATGTATCAGATGAATAATTTTTTCAATCAGAAACACAAGAAATCAGCGAGAATCGTCTGAGAAGTCATGGGTAAATATCATCCGCACGGAGATAGCAGTATCTATGAAGCGATGGTTCGTATGGCTCAGCCATGGGCGTTCAGATATCCATTAGTCGATGGACAAGGAAACTTCGGTTCTATTGATGGTGATGGACCTGCAGCGATGAGGTATACGGAAGCAAGATTAACTAAAATAGCCGAAGAAATGCTGAATGATCTTGAACAAGATACCGTAGATCGAAGAGATAATTTTGATGGATCACTTCAAGAACCTATCATGCTTCCTACAAAGTTTCCTAATCATCTCTGTAATGGTACTATGGGTATCGCTGTAGGTATGGCGACAAATATGGCACCACATAATCTGAATGAAGTATTGGATGCGTGCTTATTGTTGCTTGAAAAAGAAGGCAAACCGTTGCCACAGAAAGCGAGCAAAGCGAAAGCTGTTGCTGCAGAAATATTGATTGATGTACCTACAACTACTGTTGTTTCTATCGATGAGATCATGGAAATCATCAAGGGACCTGATTTCCCTACTTGAGGTATTATTTATGACTCTAATAATATCAAAGAAGTCTATAAAAAATGAAAATGAGGGATTATAATGAGAGGGAAAACTCATGTAGAAGAGAATAAACACGGAAATATGATTGTCATCGACGAAATCCCATATGTAGTGAACAAATCTACGCTTGTATCAAAGATCGGTGAATTGGTCGTCGATAAAAAATTGGAAGGTATCTCAGATATGAGAGATGAATCAAGCAAAAATAAAATCAGGATTGTTATCTATCTCAAATCCGGTATCGATGCTAATAAGATCTTAGTAGAATTATATAAATATACGGAATTACAATGTGCGTTTAATATAAATAATGTATCGCTTGTAGAAGCTGGAAAACAACCAAGACTTTTGAATATCAAGGATCTCTTGATGGAATTCGTTACGTTCAGAAGATCTGTCGTTTACCGCAGATCTGTATTTCAGCTTAACAGAGCAAAAGACAGATTACATATCCTTGAATGATTGAAAAAAGCGATTGATGTCATCGATCAAGTAATCGAGACCATAAAAAAATCAGAAACCAAACAAGATGCGAAAGAAAATCTGATAAAAAAATTCGAGTTCTCTGAGATGCAGGCAGAATATATTTTGATGATGAGATTGCAATCATTGGTCGGTCTGGAAATCAAGAAAGTCATTGATGAAATAGAAGAGAAAAAGAAGATTATTGAAGAACTTCAAGATATCATCGATCATCCGGAAAAACTTGATGGAGTGATCAAAGAGGAATTTAAATATATGAAGAAACATTACGGAGATGAGAGAAAAACTG
The DNA here is from genome assembly GCA_903904875.1 of uncultured bacterium. Classification (GTDB taxonomy): domain Bacteria; phylum Patescibacteriota; class Gracilibacteria; order Absconditabacterales; family Absconditicoccaceae; genus CAJBLF01. The sequence continues at coordinate 20,067 of CAIVEC010000034.1, forward strand.
ATCTCTCACAAGATCTCAGTGTCTACAATATCTCCGGAAGTCTGAAAGCATTCATGGATGCTGCTGATAAAATGAAAGAAGATGTAATCGTACGGATCGGAAACGACTACGGCATCAGGATTTTATATCAATCTAGAATCCAGGCGATACCTGAAGAAACTATGGATCTTATCTATACTCACAACCAGGATAAACTTATCGTGATTACGGATATCGGTGAATTAGTCGTCCAGAGATTGAAAGATCTCGGAAGTTTCGTGATGAAACAGAACGCATTGAATCTGAATGAACATTTCTGACTCAAAGGAAAGGTCGTGTTTGCTAAGACGCTTCACTTCGACTATCATCATCTTATCTTCCTTACCAATCAGAATAGCTGTAAAAAAATAAAGAAAGAATTAGTGCTTTCGTTCAAAAAATTTCCAACAGTCATCATGAAACTTGCCGATAAGGAAAAAATCTTGAGCGTAGAAGCAGTGAACGATACCGATAATGTAGGAATCGTAACGAAACATGGATGGATGTTGCTCTTCAAAAGCAGTGATCTCAGACCTATGGGAAAAACCGCTGGATGAGTTAAATCTATCGAGCTTCAAGAAGGCGATGAAGTAGCGAATATGTTCTTGCATAAAGGCGAACCGTTTATCCTTATCCATGCAAACAAGAACGGTAAACTGCTTAATCTCGAAGATCTCAAGATATGGAAGAGAGCAAGGAAAGGTCAGGTGGTTATGACAGGTAAAGAGATTTTGGAATGAGCAATCAGCATCATCGAATGAGCGATCAGAATCAGATTCAAAGATACTACTATCAAGACCTTACATTCCAATGATATCCATCTCGATGAAACCGAGACGCCTTTAGCAAAAATGGTAGATAAGGATATCGAGGTCATCTACAGACCGCGAGAAGAAAAAGACGAAAACCTCAGATACAAAGAAGAAAGGAAAAAGGCTGAAAAAGAAGCAGAAAAGATGGAAAAAGGGATAATCAGTGAAGATACGGAAGAACCAGAAATTTCTGAACCAGAAGAAGAGACTCCTGAAACCAAATAGTAGATTATATATTTATCATCTCCCCTCTTACTCTATGCAAAAAAAACAGATCACGATGCTCGTTGTTTTTAATGTTTTTCTTATATTTCTTGGATGTCTTATTGTACGATGAATCACAAATAACAAGCTTAAAACATTAGGGACTTCTATAGAATCTCAAATGGGAAGTAAAGTAAATGATATCAAAAAATCCAATTTCTTGGCATTACAATCCTCTCTTGTAGATACTATAGCTACGGCAAAAAAATCTGTCGTAAGTATCACTATAAGCAAAGACGTAAAATTTTACGTAGAAGATCCATCGCAAATGAATGGACCTGGTACTGTTCAGCAACAAACTACTAAAGTATGAGGATGAAGCGGTATCATCGTTTCCAAACAAGGATATATCATTACAAATAAACATGTCGTACAAGATACGACCGCTAAATATTCTGTCACCTTATATGATGGGAAAACCTATAATGTAGATAAGATACGGTTTGATGATCTTTTGGATTTGGCGATTTTGAAAATCGTGGATTCCGAAGGAAAATCTGTTGCTGATCTTAATGCTGCTTCTTTCCTTCCTTTGGATACGCAAGTAGATATTGGCCAATTTGTTTTGGCTATAGGAAACGCACTCTCTAATTATTCAAACAATGTGACTCTAGGTATTATCTGAGGCAAAAACAAACAACTCACTATAAATAAAAATAATCTCTATATCTGACTCTATCAGACGGACGCACTCGTGAATCCTGGAAATAGCGGTGGTCCTTTGCTTGATATCGAAGGCAATGTCCTTGGTATTACCACCGCTATCGCTGAAGGAGAAGGGATAGCGTTCGCTTTGCCGATAAGCAAAGAATTCATTGCAGGCACCATCAAATCCATAGAGACGTTCTGAACAATCACTAGGCCGATTATCGGTATCCAATATGTAGATATCACTCCTGCTCTCAAAGCAGAAAAAAAGATTACGATAGATAATGGTATTTATATCCAAGACATCCTTGCTGATTTACCCGCATCGCAAGCAGGACTTAAAATAGGAGATATCGTTCTCAGCATCAATGGCAAAAAAATTTCCAATCAATTACCATTCCTTTATCAGCTTTATACCTATATTCCTGGTGATACTATTGTTTTAGATATCCTGAGAAATGGCAAACAGCTTACATTGAACGTTGTTTTAGGCTGAAATACACAGTAAAAAGCCTTATTTTTGCCAAAATTAGCTAGTTATGTCATTATTTCTATAAATGTAAATCTGAATGCCTTTGGTAAGCCAAGAAAATTTGAAAATAGGCGCTTTTTGGAGTACACTTGAGTATCAACATTTATTTCATGAATTGATAGTATGCCTACCTATATACCTGACTCACTTATCAACGAGATAGAAGAACTCAAGGAATTGTGAAAATTTGATGAAGCCATCAAAAAAGTTAACACGATTCTTTTCAGGGATCCGAACAATGAAGATGCACTTTTGCAAGTGACGGATATCCAGTACAGGAAAGGTGAAATCGGAAAAGCGACCAAAGCGATTGATTTTTTGAATGCGAAGAAAAACAATACCGATCCATTGTGACTCTATATCAAAGGCGTCCTGGAAATGGAAAAAAATCATCGGATGGAAGCGAAAAAATATCTTCAACAGGCATTGGAACTCACTAAGGCAGAAAACCATGAAATCCTCAGATGCTATGGGCTCTGTGAATATCGGTATGGCAATAGAGAAAAGGGGCTCAATTTCCTCAAGGATGCATTCCAGATCAATAATACCGATGCTGAAGTCATCTACAATCTTATAGAACTCTATATTCTCGAACACAAATATAAGAAAGCAAAAGATATGATCAGATATTTTTACAAACATCGTGATAAATTACAGACCATCGACAAGGGTATGGATTTTTATGACCAGAAAATATCACTCTTTGAAAAATTCATTACTACGCAACACATGTTTAAAAAATAATTTTAAGTTTTAAGTTCTAAGTGCTAAGTTTAAAATAAAAAAATACCATAACTTAACACTTAACATTTAACACTTAGCATTAAAGGAATTAAGTCATTTATCATCTACCAATTTACAATGCTAAAAAGTTCACTCTCAAAAATTTTTAAACATGACCTCGCTTCTTTGCTCAAGACCTCTTGGACGAATGTATTTTGAGTGAGTATCTTCATCTGATTCTTACTTTTTCTCTTAAATATCTTCTTGTGAGTATCTCTTTATGCCAATCAATTTACCGGTCAGCTCAAGGACAGGCTTGGTATGTATTTCTATATCAAAGATGTCGCTTCTGATCAAATAAGTGGTAGTGACGAAATCTATAAAAGAGTAATCTCCCTCAAAGATGAATTGGAATCCAAAGGATTGAAAGTTATGTTCTCATCAAAGGACGATGCATTAGCGTTTTTGCAAAAAAAGATTCCTGACGTTGTCAGCAACTTCCAGAAATTCGGTATAGAGAATCCTCTGCCAGCTACCTTATATGTAATGTTTGATAGTGATAATAAATATGAATCGCTCAAAACCATCATCCTCAAAAACAAAGATATTATCCTCAATACCAAGGATATCGATGCATGATCTACGCTCAAACAGCAAGAGAACAGAGTCCTCACCATCATCAATCTGAGTAATTTCGTCGTCGGACTCTCCTATGTGATTATTGCTATCTTATTCGCCATCATTATCTCATTCCTATGATTCTTGCTCAAAAATATCTTCCATACGTTCCATAGGGAACTTGAAGTGAAAAAAATATTATGAGCCACCTACAATCAGATTATGCAATGATTCGTAGCGCTTACGGTGAATGTACTCTGATTTTCATTCCTTATCTGTTTAGCGTTATTACTCATTAGCTGAATAACCATCAACTATTATGTATATAGTCTCTTTGATGTGACGCTCTGGAGCGTATTTAGCAATATCGTTCTTATCATAGGTATCTTCATAGCGGAAATCGTCGTCGTAGCATGAGTTGGATTCGGATTTTCGTATTTCTTTGCTCGTGCATTAAATAGAAAACTATAATCACTATTTTCCGATATATAAAAATCCCGGAAGTGTTTCACGGGATTTTTTTTATGTAATGACATTTACGCTTCTATCTGAATACCAGGTCACATCGTAGGAGCGATGAACACTTTCTTGATCAATTTCCCTTTTACTCCTGCAGGCTTATTATCTTCCAATGCCTTGAGAAATGCTCTGATGTTTTCTTCGATCTGTGTTTCCGTGAATGATAATTTTCCTACAGCTGCGTTGATATTTCCTGTCTTATCAAGTTTGAATTCCATCTTCCCTTTCTTGAATTCTTCTACGGCCTGCGGGATATTCGCTACTACGGTTCCTGCTTTTGGAGATGGCATAAGCCCTTTTGGTCCAAGCTGTTTAGCAACCGGAGCTAAATCTCTGATATGTTCAGGAGTAGTCAATAATATATCAAAATTGAATTTTCCTGCTTTGATATCATTGAGCAATGCTTCCGTACCGGCTATATCCGCTCAAGCTTTTTTCGCTTCAGCTTCGTCTGAGGTAAATACTGCGATCCTTTTGCTCTTTCCTGTTCCATGAGGAAGGATGGTCGTCCCTCTCATCATCTGATCATTGTACTTTGCATCTGCAAAAGTCTTGACAGCGATCTCTACTGATCCGTCGAATTTTGTGTATCCGGATTTCTTGAGCAAAGCTACTGCTTCACTGAGAGGATACGCTTTAGTTAAATCTACCGCTTTAGCGGATTCACGATACTTTTTTCCGTGTGTTGCCATTATACATACATAATATAATAAAAGTGGTCCAAACGTACGCCTAGGCGCACTCCCACAAAAAAATACCATTAGATAGAAACGACGTTAAACTTCTTGTCGAAGTTTCGGCGTTTTATTCTAAACTATTTTTCTATATCTATTCACATATTTTTTGCTGTTCCTGCGATGGATTTCATCATGGATTCAAGATTATCTGAATTCATATCTCATTTTTTGAGTTGAGCGATCTCTTCCAAGTCTTTTTTGGTGAGTTTTCAGATTTTCGTCTTATTCGGTTCTCCTGACCCTTTAGGTTGTTTGAGTTTCCAGAGAATCAAGTTTGAGGTCACCGGGCTTCAGATTTTGAGGTCAAAAGATCTATCTGCATAGATAGTCAATATACATTTGACTTTGACGTCTGCTCCACCGAACTGTTTCATCAATTCCATCGTCTTTTCGTTGAACTCCTTGATGAACTGTCCGATATTCACTCCGTTCGCTCCAAGCATAGGTCCTAACGGAGGCGCTGGTTGGGCTTTTCCTGCGGGTATTTCGAGATTGAGAATGTTAGTGATTTTTCCTGCCATTGTGATATTATTCAGTAAATAAAGATTTGAGATATGATTTGGATTTATGATATAATGCATATTCCATCTGTATCAGCCATATGCCGTCATTCATATATACGAGCATAACCACTTGTTTATCCTTGTATTCAGGAAGATTGATATAGACTACTTTGTTTCCAAACAATTTGTTTTGTATCAATTCCTGTTCTGTAGCAACGGTATATAAGCTTCCTTTGAGCGCTCTCGCTATGCTGGCAAAGTCATAGCTTGGCGTACCCAGATAGATGTACCATATATCTTTATCATCAGTCAATGCATATTGATATTTGATTCATAATTTTTCTATGACTTCTATCTGTCAGTAATAAATACTCGTTCCGGAAAGCATTTTGATGCTCGTATTGTTCTTCATCGTTCCTGTAGTCGTTTCGGGTACAGAAATAGTGATTCAGGTTTTGGTTGTTGTTCATGTTTTGGTTGTTACACTTCCTGTTGTAGTGAATCATAGATTTGTAGTATCCACGGCTGAAGTGATAGTAAGGGCAACATCTCAGCTTTGGGTGAGAATCTGTATGCCGGATCATGAAGTTTGCGGTTGAATCAGTTTTTTTAATTCTGTTCCTTTTACCTGATACCGCACGATATATACGATCATCAGTGCCAAAAAGAGCAGCATCATAGAGAATCTGAGGATTTTTTGCTCTTTGGTATACATCCTGACAATCAGCAGATAAAAGCTATGGAGAGAAGCGACACCTTCATTAATTCAGAATGTAGAGTTCAGAATTCAGAATATATTTTCATTATATTAATTCTGCATTTTGAATTTTTAATTCTGCATTATTTAGACGTGTCCTCCATGGATATATGATTAGCTCATGAGTTCAACTTTATCCAAATCAATCACTACTGGTGTCAATCTTCCTAACATTTCTATATTTACTATTGCTGTTCATTTGTCTGGATCTATATTTCTTACGCTGCCTTTCATTCATTTGAAGTCTCCTGTTTTGAGTAGGACGACATCACCTTCTTTGAACGGTATTTTGAGTTCTGATCTTTCTTGTGATTTTTTGATCTGTTCTATGATTTTGATATATTCATCTTCGGTCAATGGGATAGGGCGTGTCTCAGCTCCTACAATCAATCTCACTCCCGGAGTATTTCTGATGACGTACCGTATCTTGTCGTTCATCTTGGATTTGATGAATACATATCCAGGATAGAGTTTTTTTTGTTTGATGATCTTTTCTCACTTCTTGAGTGAGGATTCGTTGATCATAGGTGACATATAATCCTCTACAACCGTTTCGAGTTCTTGTTTTTTCATCCTTTCTTTGAGGTTTTCTATGACGAGCTCTTCCTGGCCTGATACTACGCTCAACACATACCATCTGAAATTATTATCTTCGATCTGCCTTTTGATCTCTCAGGTATTCACTTCTGATTTTTGCATACTAAGATACGATAAAACGGTAAAACGTTTAAACGCTTAAGCGTTTGGTCATTAACTTCTTTATTTTATTGTCATGATACCATAAAATCGTTTGTATATACCTGAAAACACGGTATCTGCAGCGATAAAGTAGATTCCTGCAACTATGATAGCGACAAAGATCGCAATCGTAAGATTGATAAAATCCTTTTGTGTAGGATGTTTCAATTTTTTGACAGTTTCTAGACTATCATAAATAAATTTCATCATGGGTTCTTTTTTTTATCAATAAAAAAAAAGTTTGGCACCATACTTGTACCAAAATTCAAGGAGTTTTCAAGTGAAAATGATATTTTCTTGTAGTTTGTTATCATTTTTTAGGTATGAGGCTTTTTTTGATTTGTATCACGAATCTATCTGCCAATCTGTCACGTTTCTGTCGTTCTTCGATGCTCATAAATACTACATTAACAACTTCGATAAAATAACCTCTGAATATTTCGTTGATATTTTCCTTGATCATATCTATCTGAGGTTTCTCGCAGTTTTTGTATATGACAACAAGATCCATTTCCAATTCTATATTGAATCTCTTGCCGAAATAATACTGATCGATCATCACCTCGTAGGTCTTAAATAAGATAACAAGATCATTTTGTAGTCAGAAATAGAAGACGTTCTTGAGCGTATCATGGAATTCGGGTTTGATGGAAATAGCTCGTCATTGGTTATCTTTGTTTACATTGATCACGTTCGATTCATTAAGAGAATCCACCTGTTTTTTGATTGCAGGAAAAGTCCGACCGATTTCGCCTTCGAGCGCTCTCATGGAGATACCTTGTCTCCTGAATAAGAGGTATTTGAGGATATCGACTTTTGTCTTGCTGCCGAAGAGTTTCTCCAGATTCATATAAAAAAAGAGAAGACCAAATAAAAGATCTTCTCGGATATAGGGATTTGGTTGAAAATTACAAGCGAAGCGGGGAAAATATTTTATAACCGGCATTTCAAGTTATCGATTGCTGATGATAGTATTTCTTCTATTTTTTGCTTAATTGCTCATCAAAACCACTCATTATGTTGGACAGTAGTAAACAAATCTTTTATCTTATTTAAATATTCTATTTTTCATAAATTATAATCTGAACTGTCTTTTTTAACTCAATATCAGTATTCTTCTATATAATTTTTACTTGTATCGATAAATTCTTGTGCGTTTTCTCTGCTAGAAAAAGGTAGGGTTGATATACTAGAAAGAAAATAATTCGCTAATGGTATTCTCACATTATTTTTGATATAAAACTTATCACCTGTTTTATAAATGATTAATGAGTTGGGAAATATTTTATCGCTATATATGCTAGCTTTCTCTTTCCTTCCTTTTTCTATTTCTTCTTTTTTAATAGTTTCTTTTCTTGCTGTGAATTTACTCTTTGAATCAAATATTTCTAGTCAGGTAGTAGTGATCATAATATAAAGAGTATCATATCAAAATGGAAATGATTCTTCATTGTTTAATATTGCTACGGCAAGAGCATGATGATATTCAGGGTCTTCGCTAAGATCACTAGAATTTTTTTCTAAATATGTTTCTAATTCATTAATCGCTTTTGTTTCATCAGTTTTATACAGAGTTCTTGCTTCTTTTATAAGATTAATGATATTTACTTCTTCAATATTTTCCGTTGTTTTTCCTTTATTTATTGTTTCCTTGTTTCTTACTTTGTTTGTTTTTTTATCTGTTCATATATTTATGTTTGTCGTTCATGGTAATGTTCACGTATTTATATTCCCTGTTCCTGTATATTTCACTACCGTACCTGCTTCGAGATTTTTCAAGCTCATTGGACCGAATATTCCATCAGCTTTTTTATACAAAAATTTTGCATCATCTGTCATCCCAAGCTTTTCTTGTACTTCTTTAGCAGTACCTGATTTGAGTAATGGAATAATAGTATTTGCCAATGTAGGATTTGATTTTTTGAGTGTATCAATAGCTTTTACTACCTGATCTGGTGTTACTTTGTATAAAGTAATCTTAATTTCTTCTGATTTTAATGTCTCTGTAGTTGTAGGCACGACATTAACTGTAGGATTTGCTGTAGGAGCATTTACTGTAGTAATTGCTGTAGGAGCGTTTGCTGTAGGAGTTGCTGTAGGAGCGTTTGCTGTTTTATCAGGAGGTGGTATTACTTTTTTGAGAGCTTCCAGCTGTGTTTTTGTTTTTTCTCCAATCTTTTTTGCTTCTAGATTTGCTACTGGAGTCACATTCAAGAACCCTGAAACTTTATACAGAAAATAAGCGAAATCATTCTCTTCAGGTTTTTTGATAAGAATTTTTAATCGATTTGGAGCTTTCTCATCACAAGTAAGTCCTGCTGGTATTACCTCTATACCATTATTTGTTTCTTTTGTATAACTTACATACTTAACAAACTCATCCGCCATAGAAAGAAAGTTTTCATTAGTACCTTTTATTACTTCGCTTGCGAGTGCGGTTTTAAGTGAAGAAATTTTAAGCACATCAGTAGCTGGATCTAGAGCATCGATAGCTGCTGTTTCTTCAGGCGTCAGCTCATTATTTATCGTAAGTTGTTCAAATTGTCCTGTCATGATAATGGGAATAAAATGTTAAAAGATTATTTTTTTTGACCATTGTATACTAAATTCATCACTACGGCATACATCGCATCCAAGGCATGTTCCTGGATATCTTTTTGGTTCTTGAAGTGATTCCGCAAATCAGCGAAAAAAGATGACTTTCTGCTCAAAAGCTGCAAAGCTTCTTTTACCTTTTTTAGCTTTTGGGTATGAGCCAAAGTAACGAATTCTGTTTTAGCTTTTTTGGTATCAAACATGGTATTTTTGTAAAGGTATAAATATTCACCTTCTATTATATCCGGGACAGGCAATTTTGTCAAATCTTGGAAGGACTTTTATACTGCCAAAATTTGCTTTTTTTGAAATTCTATGTATAATATATTGTGTAATTTATATTTTATCTACAAAAGATGCATGCTATCAAAAGATTCTTCAACGAACTTATAGCTGAACATACGATACTTTTCTTTATTATGATCATTCTTATCATTATCCTTATAGGTACGATTGCGTTCTATAATCTGGAGGGATGGAGTTTTTTCAATTCGCTCTATTTCACCTCAGTAACGATGTCAACCATCGGATACGGAGATATGGCTCCTATTACTCATGCCGGTAAATTAGTCTCTATGTTTTATGGATTTATGGGTGCTCCGTTATTCATCGGTTTCACGTGAATCGTCTTCCAGTCAAAATTTCAGAAGATACTTAAAGCAAGCATCCATGCCTATCATAAAGAAGCTAAAGAAGCTGAAAAAATTGCTCTTGAACTAGAGAAAGAGAACAAAAAACAGGACAAGGAAATCAAAGAAATCCAAGATGAAGTGGAAAAAGTGGAAGAAAATAAATAAATTTCATAAAAAAAAACAGGAAGCAGGTTCCAGGGAGCAGGTAAAAAAAACCTGTAACTTGTAACCTTCAACCTGTAACTATTTTGTTTTTCATGCTATGTAGGCTAGTGCCAACGCATCAGCAGCATCGGCGAATTCCGGACATTCCTTGAGTCCGTAGAGTTTCGTGACGCATTTCTGCACCAATTTCTTTTCTGCCTTGCTATTTCAGGTGACGAATTTTTTGAGCTGGATGGGCGTATATTCTTTGATCTGAATTTTCTGTCTAAGAAACAAACTGATCAACGCTCACCTGACGCCATAGACAAATTCCGCGTTATTTTGGTTGAATTTTGTAAAGAAGAGTTTTTCTATGCTTACCATAGAAATCTTATGTTCCTTGATGAATTTTTCAAAAAAATCATATATTTTCTGGATCCTGATGAACTGATCATCTCTCGTCGGATGTTTTTCCTCCAATAACAAAATACCCGAATCCACGATATTTAAATTCTTATTTACTAATGCGTATCCTAGTTTTCTAACTCATGGATCGATACCCAAGATCATGACTATAAGATTAAGAAATAAGAATCATTACACTCCATTACGTCATTCCCGCGAAAGCGGGAATCCAGTTTGCTAAGTGTAGATTCCCGATCAGGTCGGGAATGACGCTAAAACATTGGGAATCCATACTATTCCATCTCATGATACAAATCTTTCCGTTCCGGATTTTCTTTTTCGAAAAGTTCTATTTTTCGTTTTCTATTTCGTTTTTTTAATTGTTTCTCTCTTATTATAGCATCGGTTATGGAGCCAAACTTTTCGTAATATACTAATATTTTTACGCCATATTTCTTTGTAAATCATTCATCGAATCATTCCTTATGTTCATATGTCCTTCTGCCGATATTATTTGTAACGCCTATATATAAAGTACCGTTTTTCTTACTCGCTAATATGTATACATATCATGCCATACGGTAATGTTTATAAGTAAATGCTTTTTTAGTATGGATTCCGGCTGCAATTCCTTGACGCCGGAATGACGTTTATATGGTTGTTAAAATAAGTCTTCTGTAATTCAAGATAAAATCTCGTATCAGTCCTTAGTTATAAGTATTGTGTATTCCCGCTGTGCTCAGAGATCTCCGTCTTTGCAATAGAGATTCCGATTATTTCCTGGCTTATGCGTGAAATCAGTGGAAGTCACTGCGGTTATCGGTTCAAACGCCAATACCATCCCAGGTTGAAAGACGATATTTTTCATCTCAGGATTCGGTGTATTGTATACATACGGTTTTTCATGCACTTTGCTTCCTACGCCATGACCGGTCAATTTTCATAATACGGAAAATCAGGCATTCGTGATGATAGCATATACGCGATGGGAATATTCGAATATCGCTTTTCCCGGTCAGATATGTTTGATGGCTTCATCAAGTCATTTTTTAGTGGCTTTGGTCAATGCATATCCTAGCGGATTAGCTGCTTCTCCTCAGATTGGGATAGTGATAGCGGAATCGGTGATTCACCCATTGTAGGTAATTCAGCAATCGATTTTAAGCAAATCTCCTTTTTTCAATACATAGTCATCAGGGATTCCATGGACGACACAGTCATTTACCGATAGACATAAATTAGCAGGATATCATTCATATCCTTTGAATGATCATTTGAGCTTATGGGTTGTGATATAATGCTCTGCGACGAATTCCAGTTCTATCAGAGAAATACCAGCTTTTGCTTTGCTGTACAATAAATGTAAAAGCGCGGTCAGATGTTTTCCTGATTCCCTGATATTCGCTATCTGCCTTTTATCTTTTATCTGTATTTCATTTTGCATAGCTGCAAAAGATTAGTATAGTAAATCGTAAGTTTTTATATTCAATAATCTCCCAATAGCAATGAAAAATATAGAAGTGGAGGTCAGATCGTTCATAGATGAAAGCAAATATCATCAACTGATAGATTTTTTCGAGCAGCATGCAAAATTTCTGAAAGAAGATTCTCAAGTCACCCATTATTTCACTGGAGACCACGATCTGAGGATCCAGAAAAACAATTTCTTTTCCAAAATCTGGATGAAGAAATGACAGATTCATGACGATCATAGGGAGGAATTGGAAATAAAATTCGATAAGGAAAATTTCGAAAAATTACAGCAGCTTTTTCTAAACTTATGATACGAGATCGAGATCACCTGGCTGAGAAAACGTCTGCAGTTTGATTGGGACGGAATAGATGTAAGCCTGGATTTTACTAAATGATACGGTTATATCATCGAACTTGAAATACTTACTACGGACCTGGAAAAAGACGAAGCATTAGATGTCCTTCGCAAAAAATTCGCTGAACTGGAAATACCTATCACTCCCAAAGAGGAATTCAAAAAGAAATATGAACGGTACAAACAGAACCGGAAAACGCTTATAGAATAAAAACAGGATGCAGGGAGCAAGGCGCAAGTTCCTGTAACCTTCAACTTGTAACCTGTAACTATAAATTTAATTCTTTCATGTACTTCCTCGTGATCATTCCCCTCTCTGGCTTTCAGTGAGTTCCTGGACTTCTTGCCGCTCGACGTAGTGGCATTTTTCTATGATGAATTGTGCTATCTTATCTCATTCATTGATGGGAAAATCCTCTTGTCAGAAATTAATGAGAATAATTCAAATATCACCCCTATATCCTGAATCTATGACTCCGGCCAATACATCTATTCCATGTTTGTATGCCGATCATGAACGTGGTGCTATCCTGCCGTAATATCCATGAGGGATAGCGGTAGCTATATTTGTCTTGAATAATTTCCTTTCTCCTGGTTTGAGGATATAATTTTCCGTAGAGAATAAGTCATATCCGGCATCGGAAAATGTCGCTTGGGAAGGTATTTTCGCTTTCTCGGAAAGTCTTTGGAACGGGATAGTGATTTCTGTCATTTTATGTAAGAAAAAATAAATCTCTGTATCCACTCTTACATAAGTGATTTTTGTTTTCAATGATATATTTTCTGAAAGGAGAATATACAATTTCGATGTCACCCCGACCATTCGGGGTTACATCTCAAATGAAAAAAACTCTCCGAAAACCAGAGAGTAAAATAATGTCGTTAATCCTTATCCATTTCCAGGAAAATCCTTGTATCCTTGGAATAATCAACCGTATCCGTCTTTTGGAGCAGGGAATCCAATATCGGTTTGAGAATGTCGAGATCATTCAGCGGCTGCTGGTCAAATTCAAGCTGTTTGATAGGTGTTTTCAATGCAAGTTTGAAAACATGTCCGTTGATATCATTTAATTCTACAGATGTGCACCACAGCGGGTAAAATGACGTTATTGTAGAACCATAGAAATTAGACACCAAGTAGGCTGTACAAAACAATGAAGAATCGACATTGAATGCAACCTCCATGTTTTTGACGTAAATGAAGTCATCCACATCATCAACCTTGCAGAAGATGACATCAGCCTGTTTGAAAAGATTAACCAGATATTCTTCGTCAATCTCGTAATGAAGAGAATCTGCAGCGGTAAAAGTTTGAGCTCCAGCTAGAGAGCTCATTACCATCAAAAGGAAAACATAGACGTATTTCATAGAGTATTTTTTGTTTTTAGAAAATATACATATTTCTTTTTAAAAGTCAATGTTTCATGGAAATGTGGTAATTACTTAGCCGAAGCAGTCCGATCCTGGATAAATTGGTCAGAAAATTGGTTGATGATTCAGGTATCTAAGAGAATTATTCAGATTTCCCTATTTTTGTCCAACGACGTAGCCGATAAATTCATACTTCCGAGCAATAAGGTTTTGTGGTCTATGAGAATCATCTTGGTGTGATTGTAGTATTTCTTGAATTTCCTCGCGTAGGTAGTTCCGAAATACCTGATAAGTTCATCATTATCGCTCGTATCAGCCACGAGGAGCTTGAATTCAGACAATTGTTTTTTGGATTTGAGAATCGTTCGAAGTCTGTCATCAGTAATATATTGCGTCTGGATGATGATGGATGTTTTGGCTGATTGAAGTAATTGCTCAATGACTCCCCTGCAATTAATATTACAGACCACGAGATTCGGATGAATATCTTTCATGGTGATTTTTGTTCCTACCCGATCTTTCTCGAATATCGTGTGCAAACTTGCTCGAATTCAACTATCAGTGCTTTGGAAAAAGTGTTCGCGATTGGCAGCGAATGAGCTGTTCGTTAAATTCGCCGTCTGAATGATGAATCCACTGTCGATGAGATTAACCTTGGCATGAACATATTCCGTACCCATCTGCTTATCGGACTTGAGCTGGATATTTTGATATCAACTGAAATACTGACTGAGGACCTTCAAGGTATTCCGATATTGCTGGAATTTATTGTCTTCTACGATTATCCTGATATTCACGCCGCTTGCAGCGAGTTTCTTGAGCAATGATTTGAAGTCTTTTTGAGTGAATTCGTATGTCCGCAGGTCTAAATTCTGCTTTGCTGTTGCAAAGCTTCATAGCTCTTTGGCTAAGCTCTCTTTGGGTGAACGGAAAAACGATCAGCTGATATTCTGAAGTTTAGTTAACTGTGTTTGAATTGTTCTCGTGCTGGCTTGAGGTGAATAGGTACCTAGTTGTATCTGTGCATCACCGAGGACAAGTCCTAGAATAAGTATTGCTATCACTACTCCAAAGCCTATCAGTTTTTTCTTCATCAAAAATTTGACAAATAAATAATTATATATATACTAATACTAATTATAGCAAATCGTTTTATTTTTTCAATAGCTCTCATGAGAAAAACAGACCCAAAAAAACAATATAATCCATCACTTCAAACTTTTATACCCGATAGCATTCG
Source organism: uncultured bacterium (assembly GCA_903904875.1). Classification (GTDB taxonomy): domain Bacteria; phylum Patescibacteriota; class Gracilibacteria; order Absconditabacterales; family Absconditicoccaceae; genus CAJBLF01. Next base: position 35,151 of record CAIVEC010000034.1, read on the forward strand.
TGATGATAAAAACGCATATAAAGAAGTTTGAACATACATCCAAGAAAATCTTTGGAAATATATGGATAAAGATCGGGTCAAAAAGGCTGTTTTCGTGCTTGATGATCCATTACAAGAATATGGAAACGACATTGAAATGGTCAAGGTGATGCTAAGGCATTTTCTTCCCAAGGTAAAAAAAATACTCAATGTAGATGATAAGCATCCGCTCAAAGACCGTATCGATAGCAAATTGAAAGATAAACATCTCCTCGATCGTCTTATCAATCAACAAATCAATCTTTATCGGGAACAGAGAAATACGTGATGATTGATCACGAAAATACTTCAAGAAGGACCGGCTATCGATATGAATCAGCCTCATAAGAAACAATTAACAACTAAACTTGTTCCCCAAACACAGAAGACCATTATCGCGAATATTCTGACCTTCATGATTTTAGAAGAAGAGTTACAGAAAGCATGATAGAAACTTTACGACATGACGATAAAGCTTCAGAATTGGATATCTTGGCTCAATCGACCAAGAAAGCATTATCTGAATTTAAAAAAAGCGTACTAGAAAAATCTGACGGACAGAAAATAAATTTATACAAGAAACCGATCCAATTATGATATAATGAAATCAACAAAGAGAGAAAAATAACTATTAATTTACCTGATGAATACTCCGCTCAATGAAGGATACTTAGATGCCTCAGACGAAAATCAGCTACTGATGCCGTAGAGAAAAAATACGGAATCCCAAAATGACTGCTTTTGGCTATGATGGCGCAAGAAGGGATGTGAGATCCTACGATGCCTAACCTTTCCGGTGACGGCGGATTATGATTGATCCATATCCAGGCGGTGAATGCAGCGAACTTCTGATTAACAACATTACCAAGATACACTAAAAATATGCAGGATTTCAAACATGGAAAGGAAATCACTTCCGTATTGAAAAAGAATAATTCTGAAACGAAAAAACTGATCGCTTACGACGATAGATTCCATCCTATCATGTGACTTGACTGCTCAGCCAGGTTTTTGAAAAATCTCTACAATCGTACAGAAAGCGGTAAGGACAAGCGAATAAACGCTTTGAGAAAATACTCTTGAAGAGCGCTGAACGACTATCTTCGGCCTGTCGTAAAATATCGGACACTCATCAACCAATATACATGAGAACCTCTTCCTGATTTTTCTGAAAACACCAACAAAGAAATCGCAAACATGAAAAAGGCATGATCAGTTTCGATCAGCGGAGTAGATGTTCCTTTGGATATCGTCAGCAAATCAATCCAAAAGCTTTCTATCACCATAGACGGAAAACCTGTCACCTATCAGCAATATCTAGCGTATTTCACCTGACAGGTCCAGAACTACTGATTGAATACGTATATCATCAGTAAATCAGCTTTACTCAGTCCAAATAAAAAAACTGCAGAAAAAATAGAAAATTTTCAATATCTCAAAAAAAGCAAGGACGGAAAACGGTTGGTATATAAATATACTATCCCTTCAGATAATTATGCTACCGATCCAAAAGAATTCCTTACACTTGCCAAACTACGCAATACATTTGCATGAAAAATAGTTCAGCTTACCGACGAAAACGGATTACCTATAAATCCTTTGAATTTCCCTAAAAAGAAATGAAACGCCGTGTACATCAAAGAGAAAATTATATAATATCTAATTTTTTATCCCGACAACAAACTCTCCCTTGATGAGAAGTTTTTTTGTTTTGATCAAATCCAAAGCCTCCTCTACCGTTCACGTGAAATGCTGTTCGAACATCTTGCTCAATTCTCTCGCGAGTGAAATCTGACCGTGGAATCCAGCCTGAGAAAGTTCTTGTAAGAATTTTTCCATCCTATGGACGGACTCATACACAAAGACGGGTATTTTTGACTGTAGAATCTCTTTGATTTTGGTCTGTCTCCCCTTCTTGGTCGGAAGAAATCAGAGGTAAATGAATTCAGAGGTATCGAATCATGCAGCAACGATAGCTGGAATAAGTGCATTAGCACCTGGTAAAATCGTGTAGGGAATCTTATTTTCGTTGCAGAGCTGGATCAATATCTTTCCTGGATCGGAAAGTCCTGGCGTCCCTGCTTCAGACATCATTCATACATCAGCATCACGAATAATGTTCAGATAATGAGCTAATTTTCCTTTATCGGTAAAACTCGTAAGCGAAAGAAAATCTTTATCCTGATATGCGATATCGTACATGCCAAGTAGCTTTTTCGCCGTCCTCGTATCCTCGCAGATAAGATATTTGAGTTCTTTGAATAAGCGTAAAGCGCGAAGCGTGATATCTTCTTTGTTACCGATTGGCGTTGGGATGAAATAGAGCATGGTTGTAAAGTAAACATAAAATTTATTTTATTTTTTTTCCTCACCCCCTCTCCTTCAGTATTGTAGTTTTTCCTCACCCCCTTTTTCCCCCTCTCCTTCAGAGAGGGGGATGATTACTGTTCCCTCTCTGAAGGAGAGGGTTAGGGTGAGGATATCGCTATCAAGCTGAGAGGTGGGGTGAGGTTGTTCGCTATTCTGCTATCGTGATTACTCATTTACTGACTTTTATCAATCATTCTTTTTTCATATCCTTGATAATTTTCTCTACATTTTTATGAGGAAAATCTTCTTTCAAACTTGTAACTTGCAACCTTCAACTTGTAACTAGCTGCTTTAGCAGCGTTCAGCGGACTTGTCTATCGGAACCTTCGAACTTCGATTGTTTGGAAAGTGGCTTTATCTTTGTCTTACGAGCTGTCAGAAGCAACGCTCATTGATCCATGAGTGCGTTGTGCCGGTCACGAGAGCACCCGGGTGGAATTATTTTAGTTGCAAATTCTTCGAGTTCTTTAGCGGTAATTGTTTCAGGGATTTTGAATAAAAAAATCAATACTCTTCTGATATTCGTATCAATTACCGGTATAGGTAAGTTCCATGCGAATGCCATGATAGCGGCTGAGGTATACGGACCGATTCACGGTAGTTTTTGTAATTCAGCTCTGTCTTTTGGCAAATGGAGGCGATTGGTAATCGCCCCTACAGTCTTATCTTTTCTTGATACTTGATACTTGGTACTTGATACTATCTTCGCGCATTTTTGTAATCTTAACGCTCTGCTGTTGAATCATAATCCCGATCGATGTTTGAGCAGATCCGTTTTCGAAGCTTTGGCTAAGGTTTTATAATCAGGAAAATCTTTCATCCGCTGATGAAAATATGGTACTACCCTATCAACCTGCGTCTGCTGGAGCATCACTTCGGAAATATGGATAGCATACGGATCCCTAGTCTGTCTCCATGGAAGTTTTCTCCCGTTTTTAGCGTATCGAGAAAGGATATTTTTTTGGATGGTTGGGGTATTCATACATCAATAAAAAACACTAAATTTTGTCTCCCTTTGTAAGGGGAGAAGGCAAAGCCAGAGGGGTTTATGGACAAATAGTACAATAGTCCATAAATCCTCCACCACTTCCGTGGTACCCCTCCTTTTAAAAGGAGGACAATTCTTTTAAATTTACAGAGAGAATAATAATACGATAGTGAGAACAATCCAAGCACCAGCAATCAATCGGAATTTAGTTAGGAATTTTCCCTTGATGGTCTTGTGACGGAAGGCTTGCATGCCAATCACCGCTCCAAGCCGTCAGCCAAGCGCCGTGCAGATAAGCAGATTCTTTTCGGAAATTCTTCGTTTCTGAGCGGTTGCCTTGTATTTATCCACTCATCGGATGATGAAAGTGATGAGGTTGATAAGGAGCAAATATCGTATTAGTAAGCTGGTTCGTGACATTTTTTTAATTCAGAATTTAAAATTCATAATTCAGAATAAAATGTAGTCTTATGGTCAGAATTTTCAATGTAAAAAAAGTCCTCGTTTTTTTGACAAAAAGACCTTCCGTCAGTATAATTGAGATGCAATAAAAACTTGAACCTTTTTCTGAGAGTTTTTATGCCATCGAAATTATATTTTACAGAGTAAAATATAATAGTAATAAGAAAAATATTTTTTTATTATATACCACAGAACCAATGGAACCAATTCAAAATCTCAGTACGCCAACCGATCAATCAACCCCTAAGTACCACAAGCATTTTCGGAAGTTCGTCTTCGGAGGAATGGTCTTGCTTACCGGGCTTGCTATCGGACTGATTTTCGTCTTTAATAAACCAGCACCTGCTCAAGCGCAGACAAACGCTAGCATCACGGGAACTGCAAGTGTAGGATCATTATTCACAGGTACGTACACTCACACGAATGGTTGGCAACCAGTAGGGATAAAAGGATTTTCAGAATGATGAATAGGTGAGTCTTCACTCTTTCTCTATAACAGAACGCCATATATGGCATTTAGAGATTATACAAACCCTTCCTTTGGATCACCAGCGACCGTCATGAAATATGCTAGTGGAACTAATTCTTGGGAAGCTGTAGGCCCAACATGATTTTCAGATGGCGAAATACAATCTCCTTCACTATATATATATAATGGAATCCCATATGTGGCATATTCAGATGGTGCAACTGGATACAAAGCGACCGTCATGAAATTTGATGGTACAGGATGGGTAGCAGTCGGAAATAAAGGATTTTCAGATGGAGCGGCAGGTACTACTTCACTCTCTATATATGACGGAACACCATATGTGGCATATAGAGATAGTACAACGATGAAAGCGACCGTCATGAAATATACTAGTGGAACTAATTCTTGGGATCCAGTAGGACCAGCAACAGGATTTTCAGATTGATCAGCGTATTTTACTTCACTCTCTATATATAACGGAATCCTATATGTGGCATATTCAGATAATGCATACGTTTGAGGAAAAGCGACTGTCATGAAATATACTAGTGGAACTGATTCTTGGGATCTAGTCGGAAATAAAGGATTTTCAGATGGACGAACTGATTATGTTTCACTCTCGGTTTATGATGGAACGCCATATGTGGCATACAAAGATAATGCATATACTGGAAAAGCGACTGTCATGAAATATAATAGTGGAACTGATTCTTGGGATCCAGTAGGAAATAAATGATTTTCAGATGGAAAAGCAAATTATACATCACTCTCTATGTATGATGGAACGCCATATGTGGCATATACAGATTATGCAAATGGAACCAAAGCGACCGTCATGGAATATAATAGCGGAACTGATTCTTGGGATCCAGTAGGAGATAAAGGATTTTCAGATGCACTGGCAATTTATCCCTCACTCTCACTCTCTATGTATAACGGAACGCCATATGTGTCATATTCAGATGGTTTAGTTTTAGGAAAAGCGACCGTCATGAAATATATTACTGGCGATGAAGGGACCTCCCTCTACAAATGGTATAGAAACGGTGCAGAAATAACGGGAGCGACAGGAATAACATATACACCAACCATTGATGATATAGGTACAACAATCACTTTTGAAGTAACTCGAACAAATACACTATGAGAACAAGAAACTCCAGTACAAAGTTCAGGAGTGATGATACCATTCTCCTGTAGTGGTGTAACTGATATATCTATATGAGAATGTGAAGCATTGGTTGCACTCTACAATAGTACCGATGGAGATAATTGGTCTAATAATAACTATTGGTTAGAACCCTGAATTGTTTGTAATAATTGGCATGGTATTTTTTGTAGTTGAGGCCATGTAAGTGAGATTGATTTACAATCCAACCATTTATCTTGAGTTGTTCCTGTGGAAATTGGTAATCTTTCAAGTTTACAAATATTAATCCTTTGATGAAACCAGATTACTTCTATTAAGACTGGTGCTTTCCTCTGACTTTCTAGTTTAACTGATTTGATACTTAACAATAACCTGATCACTTCTCTTGATAGTGGTACTTTCCTCTGACTTTCAGGTTTAACTACTTTGGTCCTTTATTATAACCAGATCACTTGATCTCTTGGGAGTGATGTTTTCAACTGACTTCCTAGTTTATGAAGACTATATCTTGATCATAACCAGATCACTTCTATTGAGAATGATGCTTTCAACTGACTTCCTAGTTTAGATTATTTGTATCTTAATAATAACCTGATCAATTCTCTTGAGAGTGATGCTTTCAACTGACTTCCTAGTTTAACTCGTTTATATCTTCATCATAACCTATTAACTTCACTTTCTGCTTCTTTTACGTGATTAACTACTATAACTACAGGAGATATCACTAATAACTGTCTCGTTATCGATCAACCTTCTCCCTTGCAAAGTTTCTTGGTAAGTCATGATATCGGCTATAATCCACAGAATCCTGGATGTGGAGGAAGCATAAATATAATTTTTACTCCTGATATGTGTAGCTGAGTGACAGAAATCCCTGAAAATGAATGTGTCGCTCTCATCGCACTCTACAATAGTACTGATGGTACTCATTGGATTAATAACAATCAGCGAGGAAATACTTGAGCTATTTGTAATAATTGGAATGGTATATATTGTGCTTGATGACATGTAAATTATATTAATTTACAATGGAATAATTTATCCGGAGCTATTCCTACAGAAATCAGTGATCTTTCGTATTTAACTGATTTGTACATTGTTTCTAACCATATTAATTCTCTTCCAGAAAGTTTCACAGGATTAACAGGATTAACAAATCTCTATATATACAACAATTATCTATCACCATGTACTATGAGTACAGGACTCAAAGATTTTTTTGATAGTAAAAACCGATCTTGGCAATTATTACCATCTTATCAAATCAACACTTGTCCGGTATGTGGAAACAGTATCACAGAAACAGGTGAAGTCTGTGACGATTGATGAAATAATGGCCGATCATGATATTGTGATATGACCTGTGACGGACCAACACCACTATTTTCTTGTGATAACGTCACTGATGTCTCTACGGGAGCTACGGGAGAATGTGAAGCATTGCTAGCTATCTACGATAGTATGAACGGTGCATGATGGTGAAGTAAACAATACTGGTATGGTAATGCGGATCCTACTCCGACAACTGTCTGTGATTGGTATGGTATCAATTGTAATCCTAATCCTGGTCATGTAAGTCAGATTTTTTTACGGTCAAATATTTTATCTGGAGCTATCCCTGCAGAAATCGGTAATCTTTCGTATTTGACTACTTTGTACCTTAATAATAACTCTATCACATCACTTCCTACAGAAATAGGTGATCTTACTCATCTCACCCAATTAAATATTTCAAATAATCAACTCACCTCACTTCCTACAAGAATAGGTGATCTTTCTGGTTTACAATATCTTGATGTAAGTCATAATCAGATAAGTACATTGCCTACAACAATAGGAGGACTTTCTGGTTTACAAACTCTGTATTTATATAATAATTTATTAACAGAACTTCCAGATGAAATCGGTGATCTTGGTAATTTATATTATTTATACGTAAATAATAATCAACTAACATCGCTTCCTGAAAGCATAATTACCGGATTAACTAATCTTCAATCTATAAATCCTAATTACAACTTTATACCCGTATGTACTATGAATACAGGACTCAAATATTTCATCAATAGTAAAGCATGATGAACTAGTCGGCAAACAACTCAAACCACCAGTATTTGTGGATCATGTGGAAACGGCGTCATAGAAACAGGTGAGGTTTGTGATAGTTGAATTAACAATGGAAATTTTTGAGCTTGTAATATAAACTGTGACTGACGAGTACCGCCATTTTCATGTAACGATATAACCGATGTCCCTATAAATGAATGTGAAGCATTGGTTGCTATATACGATAATACATATTGATCTGGTTGGTACGATAGTACAAATCGGTTGAATTCACTTATCGTAGGAAATTGGCAGGGAGTAACAGTGACTACTAATACAAGTTATTCATGTTGTATGATGGGCATGGGTTCCTGTCCCGCTGACCCTGCAAATGATTGAAATTGTTGTTTGGTTTGATGAACATGAATGTGTAATATGCCTATGTGTATGCCGTGGCAAATTATAACTTGTAATGTAGGAACAGGAAATGTAACTCAACTCAATCTACCATGAAATAATTTAGTATGAACTATCCCTACAGAAATCGGTGATCTTTCGTATTTGACTGGTTTGAACTTAAATTCTAACCAGATTACTTCTCTTCCTGTAAGCATGACAACAGGATTAACCAATCTTCAATCCATGGATCCTAATTATAACTTTATACCCGTATGTACTATGGATACAGGACTCAAAAATTTCATCAATAGTAAAGCAGGATGATATAGTCGGCAGA
>CAIVEC010000035.1 GCA_903904875.1 uncultured bacterium
GATTCTCCTTTCTGAAACCAAAGAATCCAATGATCGTCCTCGTACGATGGTATGTGAACATCGGGATTTAATGGCATATATCAGCAACGAAAATAAACCAGGCTACTATGGTTGTTTCTTGATAGCCAAGGACTGCTAGCCCTAATGGCAGTAAGTAATGTATATTTTTTTAAAATTATGTAATCAATTATATCATGAAAGATATCAACGCAAAATTAGCGGAAAATACAGAAAACTTAGCTCTGGCCGTGAGTAGATTTTTTGGGAAGCCGGTAGAGGAAGTGAGATCACAACTGACAGAAAATTTATCCGCGCTTGATCCTATTCTTCGCATAAAGAAAAATCAAATACAAGAATTGGAAATGCTTCTCAAGAAAAAAGATAAACTTGAAGCTAGTCAAAAAGCTCAGGAAGCAAAGCAGGGATTTTTGGAAATAGAAAAAAGAGTGTTAGATTCCTTATCTCCTGCAAAAAGAAAAAGAGTAAAAAAAACTCGCCAAGAGTTAAAAAAAGATGAAGGAAATTTCTTTGAAATTTCATACAGACAATTTATCCTCAAAACAGCGAATAAGGAGATAATAGAAACAGAGGATACTGTACAATTTCCCTATGCGCATAAGGAGCTATACAAACAGGAATTGCAACTACCTAGAGCGGTATTGATAAGAGGTACAGAAAACGAAGGTAAATATATTCCGAAATCAAGCCTTATACAGGATTTGTTGGATAAAAAAAATAGACGTCATCATTACATAAAAGAAGCAATAGCTCAATTAGAGAAAGAATGAAAATATATTGGCACCAAAGAAAATACTTTCGATATAATCATGGCTGGATTGGAATGAACGGAAAAACAGAAATTGCAAACCATAAAATATTTCACTGAATTTGATGGTTCCGGGATAGTGTCTTTGGAAAAAGATGAAGATGATTGCCGTACATTTCTATGTTTCGGTAGAACCTGGAGAATAAAAGAAAATATGGGGTTCAAAAAATATAAAAATCCAAGGAATGAAGGCGTCTTGTTCGTCGCCAAGGACTGCTAAGATATCAAAATTTCTTACATAAAAAAGCTATGCTGAAAGATGCGTAGTTTTTTAGTTCGGAAAATTTGTACATTCTTCTTCAAAAATATGCTTTAGTGTTTTTGATTGAAGAATGGATAAATTTCCATTTCGGAAATTTGCAAAATTTTTAATTCCGGGTATAATTATTTCAGCTACAAAATTTATCTTTTAAAATGCCGACATGAAAAAAGCTAAAGATCGCAAACCCGCCAGTGATTACAGATACCAAGACACCAGTAGGGTGAGATTTGCAAAAAAATGATACCCCAAAGGCACTAAACCAGGAGAAGAAAATATCAACGAATTTCTTCCTTCTAATATGAAATCTTCGGATAGGAAAATATCTGGCTGGTATGGTGAATCGGAAAGAGAGGATAGCGAACGCATCAATGCAAACGATCCTTTGAAAAAATATACGAACAAACAGAAATATGTAGAAGAGTTTTGAGGACGCATTGCTTCCAATTTTGGAACAGGAGAAAATAAGATAAAAGAGATTTCTTCCGCTAAAAAGATACAACAGACTCTAGAAATGCCGTTCAAACTCATAAAATGAGAGGAATATCCTTGCAAAGTTGTCAAAATCGATGATTTCGGAAACGCTATGATTGAATTGAAAAATACAGAAATCCAAGGTATGCTATACAACGCAAGAAAATTAAATTTAGTGGTATGAGCGAAAAGAGAAGTATTGTTTGCAAGAACAAACAAAAAGGGAAAATATATCTTTGAATTACCAAAAAATCCGCAAAAAATAGTGCCTGACTATTATGACACCTATGCAAAGTGAATATCGCAGGAAGATACATTAAAAAAATTATTTTCTCAATACGGCTCCAAAAACGTTAAGGAAACATTGAAATCAATTATTGATGAAAAAGTTTTGGAAAAAACATGGGAAGAGTATAAAAAAGCCGCGTAAATAGAGGTAATAAGCGGAATATAAAAAATATAAAATGTACTTGACATTTATTAGGAAATATATAATATAAAGACAACACAAATGTGTTTGCAATTAAAAAAATTGTATATTCTTCACAAAAAATTACGTTATATGGAACGCTTCCTATTTGAGTGGTTTAACTGAAATCACTAAAAAACTTACATTACGTATTTCGTGCATATTGCACACCTACTACCCCGGAGTAATTCCGGGGGACCTGAATTTAAGCTCTTATCATAAAAAATTTATCATTTATTCTCATATCCATGGCAAAAGAAAAACTTGCATTCACCGATGAAGATGAAAATCTAGCAAGATCGATCAGTGAAATGACTAATCAGGATTTCCAAGAGATAAAATCATATATGACAGATCCTGAATTGAGAGAAACCTTTTTAGATAGCATAAAAAACACGGCAGAGCTTAAACAGTCCGTTGCTCAGGAAGTATTGGAAAATTTAAAACTAGTTAAAATAGATTAACAATTTCAGAAAAACTTCAAAATTTCTTACATAAAAAAACTACGATGAAAGATGCGTAGTTTTTTATTTTGTTATTTATCCTCACCCTTCGTTTCCCTCTCCTTCAGAGAGGGTTTCTAGCTTTCCCTTCTCTGAAGGAGAAGGGTTAGGGATGAGGAAACTTATTTCACAACTTTACCTTCATCCAGCGTGATGATATCATCAGCGAACTTCAAAATATTCTTGTCGTGCTCAATCATCAGGATAGTATCTCCCTTATCCAAAAACTCTTTGATCACTCTCAATAACTTCACGATATCTTCAGCATGAAGTCCGACCGTCGGTTCATCCAGGAAGTACATGGTATGTCATTTGTACGATTTCAAGAGATGTTTCACAAGTTTCAATCTCTGGCTTTCACCGCCGGAAAGCGTATGTGCAGGCTGTCCCATTCTCAGATATCCGAGTCCTATATCCACCATGAGTTGCAATTCCTCGCGGATATGATCAATTTCAGAAAAGAAGTCCAAGGCGTCTTTGACGTACATTCACAATACTTCGGAAATGTTTTTCCCTCTTCGTTTGATTGCCAGGATTTCCGTTTTATATCTTTTGCTATTGCACAGTTCGCACGGGATATAGGTATCAGGCAAAAATTGCAATTCTATCTTTTTGTATCCGTATCCGTCACAGGCAGGACATGCTCATTTATTCGAATTGAAGCTGAAATAGCTCGCGTTGAATCCAAGATATTTGCTATCCGTCGTTCACGCATACAACTGCCTGATATGATCAAAGGTGCTGATAAAGGTAGCAGGGCAGGATCTCGGCGTTTTGCCGATGCTCGTCTGATCTACGTAGATGGTATTCCTGATCTCTTCATAGCCGATGATGGTTTCCACGGACAAGTCCTTGTAAAATTCCTGCATCGCCAAATTCTCGTAATGCTCATATTCGTCTTTGTGCATAACCGGTGCAGCAAGGATGTCCTGCCGATTCCATCATTTTTTCAAAAGTTCCAATCTGATGAAGCTCTGGATGAATTTCTGCTTTTCATTCAAAAACTTGAATAACGTCGTATACATCAGCGTTGTTTTTCCAGCTCCGGAAGCTCACGTTATGATAGTGAAGGTTCATAATCTTATCTGCACATCAACATGTTTCAGATTGTATTTCGACGCTTTTTTTATTTTTATCAGACTATTGCTTGGTGAATGTTCAAAATCGATGAACACTTTTTTCTTGCCGAGAATATATTGAGCGGTCAGCGTATTCGACTTCAAAAATTCATCATACGGACCATTGAACATCACTTTACCACCGAAATCTCCGGCGCCTGGTCAGATCTCTACGACCCGGTCAGATGCTTTGATGAATTCTTCATTATGTTCTACGACGATGATAGTGTTGCCCATTTCTCTCAATTTCTTGATAGCCGTTATCGCTCTGATGATTTCCTTATCATCGAGTCCGATGGTCGGTTCGTCAAGCACGTAAATGATTCCAGTCAGTTTGTTTCCTAGCTGTTTCGCCAATCTCAATCTTTGGATTTCTCATCCGGAAAGCGTATCGATTCATCTGTTGAGACTCAAATATCCAAGTCAGAGATCCTGGATGGTTTTTGCTCTATCGATAAGCGGATTAATGATTCTCTGGACTAAATTCTGATCTTTATTGGTATTAGCTTTGTAGAGATCTACGAATGAAATCAAGTCATTGAGCGGCATTTTCTGCAGGTCCGCTATATTGAATTTAGCTCAAAGCTTCAAACTTCAAGCTGAAAGATCTTTTTCTTTGGGCTTTAGGCTTTGGGCTTTGGGCTTAAAGGTTAGAAATACATTCAGACTTTCTTTTTTCAATTTTGTCCCATTACATTCAGGACATGTCCTCATATCGAGCATCACTTGGTAATCAACGGTCAAAAGACCTTTTGCGTATTGGTCTTTGATGATCTCTTCGATGCCTTTGTAATACAGGCTCATATATTTCCCGCCGTAATTCACTCTCAATAACTCATCGTCTCCGAAGAGCACGACATGCTGGAACCGTTCCGGCAGATCTTTCCAAAGCTTATCGGGATCGATGCTGTATTTCTGCGCCAGCTTCAAAAGCAGTGATTGCCCGAGATTGGAATCTCTCCGTGGCAAGATCGCTTTCATATACGGGCTTGTAGGGTCCAGCATCTTATCAAAATCTATCTGCAGGATCTCTCCGATACCGTGACAGGTCGTACACGCTCATTCCTGCCTGTTAGGAGAGAAATGCTGCGGTGTGAATTCAGGATACGTGATGTTGCAATCGGCACAATACATCTTATCCGTGAACCATTGAATAGTCGAAAGTCCATCAGGTCCATAAAGTCAAAGGTCATTATTTTTTTTGACTTTAGAGACTTTCGACTTTACGGACTTTATAGACTCTGTAGTATAGATACCGAATTTTTTGAATTCTCCCAAAATTTTGATGATGTCTTCTTTCAATCTTCCCAATTTTTCTTCCTCGACAGTGACACGATCATAGATGCCGTAGACGTTGAGCGGAAAATATTCAGTCGGTACATTCGGTGTCTCGAGATAGAAATACTCTATGGGTTCCAGGTTTCAGGTTTCAAGTTTCAGGTTTTTATTCTTTTTTATTTGCTCCTTAGTTTCGTTTTTTTCTTTGCTCCCTGTATCCTGTTCCCTGCTCCCTGCTACCAAGAGGTAACGCGTGAATCCTTTTCACTTCTCCACTTTATTCCTATTCTTTTTGACAAATTCCGTGAGGTCTTCTTTTTTTTCGAAGCGTCCGGATTCCTGCAAAAGATATATTTTCTGACCCATATAATTGGTTTTGATTTCTTTCATGACTTGCTCGATGGTCTGCGGCTTGATTTCTTTCCCGCAGTTGTAACAATAGCTATCACCAAGTTTCGCATACAATAATCTCAGATAGTCATCAATCTCTGTCAGCGTTCCGACCGAGCTTCTTGAATTTCCTCATTTCTTGTTCTGTTCGATGGCTATCGCAGGAGAGAGTCCGCTGCAATGATCGATGTCCGGTCTTTCTCATAAATTGAAAAACTGTCTCAGATACGAACTGAGGGATTCTATATATCTGTATTGTCCTTCCTTGTAGATCGTATCGAAGGCGAGCGATGACTTACCGGAACCGGAAACTCCCGTGATGGTGACCAGTTTGTTTTTCGGGATTTCGATATCGATATTTTTGAGATTGTGCGTTTTGACTCCTTGAAAGGTTATCTTCGCTTCGAAACTATTGTTCAAAACTTCAGTCTTTTTTGCCATAGAGTATGATTCCTAATAACTAAAAAATTATTCTCCTATATACGTAAATCTCTTCACTTCTTTTCCGTCTACGATGACATTCTCCTGAAAAATCTTCAACGGTCTGACTCGGAGCGTTATTGCTTTCTCGCCTTTCACGGCGCCTACCCCGGTCGTAGCAGCGGGTTCGTAATGCTTATACACGACCATATCTTCCATGGTTTCACTATGCTTGGCGACACCGATGACTTTGCAGATAGATCATTTATAATGACGATATTCCCCTAATTGCATATGTTTAAATTATGAATAGTAAATGATGTTAGAAATTCTCTCATTCTATTTCGAGTTTATTTATCGTATCTTGCCAATGTTCATCAGATAATAATTCTCTCATCTCTGCAATAGTTACCCATCTCACTTCTTCTTGATCGTCGAGTGGTAGAGCTTCACCTGATTTATGTTTAGCTAGAAAAGATAGTCCTACAACGTGATGTCAGCTAGAGCGGAAGAATGATCAGCTGTTGAAATATTTCAAGACGTCAAAAATTTCTATTCATACCTCCTCTAATACTTCTCTTTTGAGTGAGTTTTCTACGATATTTTTTTCTGGTCATATTTCTATTTTTCCTCATGGAACAGCCCAGGTACCAGCTGCTTGATCGTCCTTTGAAGATCTTTTCGCTAGCAAATATTTGTCGTCTTTCTTGATCCACGCTTCGACAAAGACTACATGCAAAGGAATTTCTTTTGTCATCGTTTTAAAATTAGAAAAATAAAGATTAGTAACTGTTCTTCAACTCTCGATCCAGCACTTTCAAAAACTTAGGGAGTAATCCATATCTCACTGCACCGGTGAATCCTGTTCCATATCCGTCGTAAACATAATTCGGATGAATAGGGATGACTATCACTCATGAAATGGTTCCGCCGTTGTAGAGTCCTGCGTGGTTAATGATTCCTGTCAGGTCGAAGCCGGTATATGTCAAATTGATTCAGAGTTTGGATTTGTATTGAGTCCGTTTCGCTTGGGAGAAGTCAATGAAGTCCTGGATAGCATTCAAAAATTTAGCTTCCGTGATCTGTCCGGTTCCATAGTCTTTGCTTAAAATCTGGAAAGGACCGTCGCCGTTGGCAGGCAGATAATACCCGCAATTCGTCTCCCTATATCGGGTTGCTATCGTCAATGCGGTCGGAAAATTATTTGCAAAGCTGATGCTGTCCATGGTGTTGTATCGTCCAGTACAGCTATCTGCTGTCGTTATCTCTTGGCTGAATCATCAGCTGTATTGGTTGACGAATCCTTGTTTGAAATCCTTGGAAGCTGCTTTAGCCTTCACTTTCTCCGTGTTCACTTGCGCCATGAGATAGGTGGATAGTTCGTTCAGATAATAGGTGAGTTGGTCATATCAGGAAAATTGTTCCTGCAATGTCTTGAGCTGGATGTAGAAATCTCATTTCGCTTGCATATCGCCAGAGCTGATCGTATCCAACTGATTTTTAAGCCCTATAATCTGTATGACATCCATGCTTGTCGGCTGATACGCAAAAACGCTGCCTATGAATAATCCGCATAGTATAGCGGAAAAAATAGTTTTTTTCATGAGTAAGAAAAAAGATAAATCCATCCCTGCTGAAGCAGGGTTTCCAAAAAAGTCAACTTTCAATATAGATTTATCTCATAACGTTTCAAGGAGAAAATATTATATTATTTTGTAGCGGCAGGTTATTTTGTAGATTGATGATAAACGTTATTTAATAATTGATCATAAGTAATATTTTTTAAATCTTCTCGTTTGTTTACAGCATTATCTGCTGCATCTCATCACATAGCAATATGAAGTGCAGTACGATTAGCTTTTCCAATATCAGGGTTTTTACCTTCCTTATCAAGGAATGTATCAAAATCAACATATTGTCATTTAAAACCATATTTTAGTTTTGCTGCTGTTCGTTTGGTTGGATCTTTTGATATTTTTGTTAACCATGCTTCTAATTCCGCTTTTCGCGATGGAAGTGATAATGACAATCACTCGCTTTTCTTTTTTCATAATGCTATCGATGCTCCCATAAAGTCACCATCCGTATTAATAATTTTCTGGAGATCTTGATAATCAGCTGTTGCCCATGATGACTTGATACCGAGGAATTGTTCGTCGACCATATTCTGGAAATTTCTTTCCGCTTCGGTAAATTCTCATTTTGTACTCATACCAAAACCTTCCTGCATAAATTTAGTCCTTTGTCATTCAGCGAATCATTTGACAGCAGTAAGTGATGCTACTCATCATTTAAACGGAAGGACAGGCGCTGATTTTGCCATAGTTTCAGCTTTTGTAATAAGACCCTTCATCGTCTCTCCGATAGTTCCTCATCCTAGGGTGAGCGAGAGCTTGACGAACCGTCGCATAAGGAACATTGTCAGCAAGAGCATCAAAAGCTGACTGAATATGTTTTTTCCTTCATCGATAACGCCTTTACCCAAAAAACCTTGTTGGTTTACTTCCACATTGGTTATGCCTTCTATGGCTAGTGTGGAAGTGGTTCATGTTACGCCAAGCGTCACACCATTCAGATTATTTTCTCGTTGGGACGAGGAATATAATATACCATGCTGCATACTTACGATCACGATAAGCATCAAAGATATCCCTATCACGAAAATGACGGGCTTGAATATGGTAGCTATCAGATTAGAAAGTGAGAACATTCCTAATATCCCTCCTCATCCTTCTGTTTTAGATTTTCCGAAGACTTGAATTAGGATCAAAAACGGCGCTCCTATGATAAATACCCGCAGGAGACCTATTCTCATGATATTCGCTATAACCAGCAACAAGAGTGAGATGGTGAAAAAGAATAACAATAAAAATCTCAAAGCGAATTCAAGCGTCAATGTTGGTACTGTATCCGCGTTTCCTATGGTGAGATATTTTTGGAAATTAAATACTCACATGCCGAGGAAAATAAACGGTCAGCTTATGGAGTTGTAGCTCGGCAACATATTTTTTCGAAGATCCGCGCTGGATTGTGTTCATCATGTTATGGGTATAGCTTTTATCTCGTTGTTCGTGGCGGTAAGGTCGATTACTATCCTTTCGTTATTGAATCCGCTTATAGCGTCATTCATTTCTCATTTCAATCCTGCATCGTTATTGAGGAAGGCGATAGGAAAGGAACTGATGCCTGCTGTGGCTACGGTAGAGAGATCTATCACCGCTCACATCAGAAACCGGCTTGCCTGGATGAGCACACCCGCCACCAACGTATTGGTGATTATTTTTTTGAGATCTCATTCTTTACTTATGATGTTTTTGATGATAGACCGGAGCACAAGTGCCACCAATGTGAAATTTGCAAAGTTCTTCATGATGTTCCGGATTTTCCATAGATAGACATCCATATGCAGAAATGCTCCATAGACAAAATCATTGGTCATGAGTTTTCCTGCAAGGATGGCGAGGATCACCCGTCATCGTGAACAGATGGAAATAAATTTATCCAAAAGCTCTTGCAGGCTTTGGAGTGTGCCTGTAGTAGTTGTATCTGTTCATTGTGCAAAAGCAGGATGAATAAAGAAAAATCCGACAATCACTATCAGTGCAACGATTTTGATCGTCGTCGGATGATATAGTGTTTTAAAGATTTTTCTTATGCTCATGATTTACTGATGGTATAAAGGTATTATTTAGGTGTTTCTGTGGTGTTTGCAGGAGGATTTGTGGTAGGAGTAGTATCATATGTTCAATCTGTTTTTTTCGTAATATCAAATGTTGTTTTATCGATGAGTGGTGTTGTATATGTTGTGATTTTTGTTTTCTCTCCTGCTGTAAAATATGCTTCCATATCAGCTTTATTATTAGCGTCATTTATGATTTTCCTTAATGTCGCTTCATCTTTTGCGTTTGTTGTTAATATATCTATTTTTTCTTTTGCACGATCTTGAGTTTCTTTATCATACCAACCTGCACCCAACATAACCTCAGCTCTTCAGATGGCTACTTCTTTTGTCTTTTGGTCCTTTTCGTATGCTTTATTTATCGCCTCATACATAAGATCGATATTTCCAGCCGTTCATAAGGTAGTAAGTGCAGCAGGAGCGGTGATGCCGGCTGCTGTTTCTGGATATAACCATTCTTTCACTTGAGTTTGTTGTGTTGTCTCTAGTTGATTGACAAATCTTTCCGGTACATTGCTAATGACTTTAGCAGCGCTACCGATACCGACTCATTTTCCGCCCTCACCGATAGGCAAGATAGGAAGCGTTCTGAAAACGTTCTGTCAGATGGTCTGTACTTGACTACCGATTTTTTCTCCAAGTGGCTTAGCTGATCTGAGCGCTGCGAAAAAGATCATTCGCATCAGTCCTATAGCAAAGAAATTTACCATGAGCCAAGAAAATCGGTCCATAGCTTCTCACCAAGGCAGTTTAGTAAATTCTATCTGTGCGACGCCGTTTAAACTGATGGCGTCATTTTCTGGATTATCAATAGGTTTTATTTGCTGTGTACCGAAGGTTTGCTGTATTTCAGCACGATTGCTGGTGGATTGGAATCCGTTGACGAGCGCCGTCATAAAGATGAGTGAGATACTCAGCGCCGCAACAGTCACCACCGGAGCGAAGACAATACCTATGACGCTTTTGAGGCTAAGATATTTATCCAGTTTCTCCATCTTGATAAAGTTTTTGAAACTTTCTTTGATGACGATAAACGGCGAGGCAACGATATACAGCCGCAGGATCCCTATTCTGGCAATCAACACCAATGCCAAGGCAATCAACGGAAAAAAGAGCGCGATAGCTACTCACGCTTTGATAAGAAAGACACCGGATGTTTCTCATATTGTGGTGATGTTGGAATCCGTAAGCTGTGCAAAATTCAAGAGCGAAGAATACATCGTCACGAGCGGTCCGACGAATCACTTGGATTTTTTTATCAGATCTGAAGTGGTCATAGCAAGGACATTTCCGGATTCAAACCATGTCGTTCATCACTGCACTCAGATTCATGGGTTGCTTCGAGGAGTAAGAGTCGGAGTTAAATTTAGTTGTAATCGTGCATAATCTGCAGCATTATACCCATTAGCCGGATCGTTAACCAAAGTTTTAAGATCTTCAAAATGATCTCAACATGTTCAGATATCAAGATTTTTATCTGGCGTAAGAGGGATGATATATCCACATGCTTGTAACCATGTTCGTGGTGGTCCGCTTAAAACTTGTGCCCAATAGTTCAACATACCATCAATTCAAATCTTATAGTCTGTTCAGCTTTTATTTGCAAGTGCAGGGAATTCGTTGTAGATGACTATTTGATTGCCGAAAGCCACACAAGCGCTTTGTCCTGTTCAGAATATATCGCTATTTCTGAATTTTGATTCTGTATATTGTCTTCCGACCACATATCATTGTTCTATTCTACAAGGAGAGAGTTCTACTTTTTTTGTGGTGTTCCCATCTTGGTAGTTGGTAGAATACCAGACTTTGAAGTTTTCTCATTCAGTGCTGAGTACGTCGAATTTATTGAGATCTATGGAGCTATTTACGGATAATATTTTCTTGTTGCCGATAGTGGTGTTTTTGAGCACGCTGAGCGGAAGTCATCCTACGGCATAGGTCGCTATGGTA
>CAIVEC010000036.1 GCA_903904875.1 uncultured bacterium
ACCTTACAGAACTTGATACGGAACATATCCTCTATTTTTTCTCGTCATAATCAATTTGGACCTGCAATCATAAAACACGTACAGTCAGAATCACAAAGCGCTTCGTCAGTATAAACGTTTTTTACACAAGCGGCTTTTTGAGCAACAGCAGAAGCAAGACAAGTAGTTTGTTTTGCTGAAGATAACTGTTCACATTGAGTTTGTTTATCCTGATATGTACTAGCACAAGCAGATTGACCTGCTCTGCTGGTATCATTGCAGGTTTGGATACACGAACCAGCACATTTGAATTCACACTGAGCTTGCTGATCCAAAGGTAAACCATTGCAACTGTATTCACAGGTACCAGGAGCCGCCTCACCGAACGCTTGTTCGGCATAACTATTAGCGACAGTAGCAGCATATGATGAATCTGAGGTACTTCATCATGTCGGCAAAGGATGATCCTTATTGAAGATAGCTAATAGATTATTATTGATGACGTCATTAACATTAGCATTATTGATAAAGTTTGCGATACCGGAAATATATGTTGCTGGATCTTCAAGTACAGGCTGTTCTTCAGCCACAGGAGCAGAAGTATCTCAGGTAAGGCATTGGTTTCATAAGAGCAAAGCAACGCCAGGACTGGTTGATGATGGATTTGTACTGTCAACAAAGTTTTGCACTTCTTGATCATCAGAGAGTGAAGGAGGGTTTGTATTCGTAGTAATTTGAGATTGAGAAAGAGAGCCAAGAACAGGAATTACTCCATTACCAGTTAGAGATCATCAGACAGATGATCAGGTAGTTCCAAGGGAAGATCATCCTCATCCTCATACCTGATATGAACCCTGATCAGATAATGAAGAAAGATCGCCACCGCCTTGAGTCAAAGAGCTTCCTGCTTCGGGTAATCTATAAAACAAAATTTGTGGGCTATCCGTAAAATCTTCAAATAATATTTTTCCGATCTGATTGATGTCATAGAGAAGATCGAAATCACTATCATCCAAAGTTCAGTTCCAGAGAAGGTCAGATCAAAAATTATCTTGATTGAGCGTGGAAAGAGTGAAAGCATTGGAGTATCATTCAAGGTATACATTCTGTACTTCATTATCTACTGAGAGCTTATCGGTAGCGGTGTGAGTTGTTTTGATGCCCTTACATGCATAAAATTTATCATAGCTTGTATTGATTTCACCTGAAGTAGGTCGTTGTTGGTTGTTGCCAGTAAACAACTGTTCAAACGTTATTTTGAATGAACTGTTTGAATTATACAGCACATTGACGAAATCGCTATTTTTGATGCCATTGCAATCGCTATAATATTGCTTGAGCTGATCCAGAGAAGTGGTGGTGGCATTAATCTCACGATCTTTTGAGAGCTTCAAAGCTTTTTGATATAAATTGCTTACCTGAGCTTTTCATTGGAAAAGCGTTTCTATTCATTGAGATTGTTCTTTGGCCTGAGAAAGCGCTTGAGAAAAATCAATAGCAAAAACCGAGGAACATGTTCCGACAAGCAACAATCACACTGCTAGGTATGTCCTATTCAGGTTTCTGAACATTGCTCAGCTTAGGAGATAAAGTACTTATAGGAGTATATATCTTAGCTAATAATTTTCAGAATCCATCCAGATCTTCTTGGTACATGAGAAATCCTATATGAAACGGAAAAGCCATATAGGTATCACGCATCATCCTAAAGGTAAGAGAGAGGGCACTTTTTGATCGGGTATATTGGGAAGAAAACTTTTTCATGATAGCATTGATATCATTATTCTGTGAACTCTTTATCAGAGTGCCTGGATTTTTTTGGAGCATCAAGAAATAATAGCTCATAAACAGACGATAATAAAAGAGTTCATTGTAGGTAAGATTGACAAACGAAACCATGGAGGTAGAGGTATCGCCATAGAGCCCGCAAAGCAGAATGTTATAATTTTCATCACGAGTCGTACAAGGCGTGAGATTAGCGGATTTAGTAACAGTAACCATAGGAACTACTCGTAAATTTTTCGCATTAACTTCTACGATCGGTTTAACCATATCCAAAATTCATCAACCGCTCAAAATATGGACGTCACTCAGAAGATTGCGCGCATTTTTGAGATATCATTTCATAGCGCGGCAGGTGCTGGCATAAGAATGATCGGATTTTTCGCAGATATTCATTCAGAAATTCGCTTGAGAGAAAATATTGATCTGTGCTTCCATATCTTCGTCAGTTTTAAAATCTCATACTAATCCATAGAAATTAGCTTGTTTCATATTCACATAATCGGTCATGATGTCATCAAAAAGATTAGGGACATTTTTTGCGAGATTGCATTCATCGCTCATAGGATAACACATATTATGAGTATTTTGATTAGCGTTTATTGAAAAACTTTGGAATCATAACTCCTGAAAGGTCTTACGAGCAAAATATTTATCAGCTCCAGTAAAAAATTTGGATGAAGATGCAGAATCTTTTACAACATTACTGCAAAGCAAATAGACAAAAACAGATTGTTTGGCATCATAGATGAAATTATTTTGGCTGAATCCAGAAGACGCTAACACCATAGTACAGTAATTGGAAATAATAGCTTGTGTGGTCAAAGGAGTCGCTTCATTAAAAAGATTTGAAGAAAGCGTATCAAAATATGAAGTAAATGTATCAGCAGCCGATACGTGAGCATGAGAAAAAAATACACCGGCAACAAGTGCGATTATACCTAGCTGTGTACATTTTTTTCTCAAACCGATCATATTAGAGGTAATAAAATAAAACGATTATCGACATCATTTTCATCACAAATTGCATTGCGCTTCACAAGCCTGTCATAAACCTTGGATAAGACTTCCATCAGTGTCTTTGCTACCAATGACTTTAGTTTTTATTTTAAAAATCTGATCTCATAAGATCTTAAAAGTAGGCGTCACATCTTTGACTTCAGAAAAAGAAGCCAACTCGATATCCGTTGATTGCTGGTCAAACACATCCTGCACATACGACTTGAGATATTCTTTAAATGTCGCTTCTCATTGAGCTGGAGTGGTAGTAGCCATGATATTTTGATTTGCTTGGTTGGTGATTATATCAGTTTTTATATCTTGAGCATTTTTCGGAGGATTTCGGAATCTGCTTACATCAGATCATAACGTAGAAACATCTGATAATATACCAGACAACGATTGTTTTATACTGCCAGCAAACACTCATCTAACGTTTTGAGTGGTTCCATACATAGATCTGAGAAGTTCGTCTTTTCTTTCTTGATAGCTTGGATCATCCTTCTGTTTGCTTTTGGAAAATAATTGTCCGAGTCTTGTGAGTGCGTCATTAAACACTTTTTTGTTATTATAAGAGGAACCTGAAAGACTTGCAGTGAGATTTTTCCGGATAGTCTTGAACGTTGTTTTGTTGGTATCGCAGGCATCCGCACAGGTGTAATCATCTTGTATGGATTGGATGGCTTGAGTATCAAACGTTATTTTTATGCCATTATTTTCTCATCCTCTGGAAAATTCGGTGAACTGGTTTACACTATTAAAATACAAAACGCTTTTAGCCGCAGAAAGTATTCTGAGCAAAAGAGAAGTGACGTTATTATAAAGAACGCCATCAGTGATTTCTCAGTTTGAAAATAATCATTTTTTTACATATTTCTGGATAATGTCGTTCATGATTGCAACATTTTGGGGAATGATTTTTTCATACCATCATCATCATAAACCAAGCTCGTATCTCTTATCATTCACTTGAGACTCCAGCTCCTCCACAATCTTATTGTCTCTGAGAAACACTTTATTTTTGCTCAATAATATTATTCATCATACCGCGTCCTTGACTCAGGCAAGATTAATGGGCGAAGAAAATATGGCCGTAGTAGCTAAGCCGAATTTAAGTTTCTGTTCGATGTTTTTTGCAAGTGTGCCGACTACGGTTTTTTGCGGCGGATCAAATGTATCACCTATAAATCGATTAGGATTAACATACTCACCTACATAATCTCACTGGGTCCCTATAGTCTGGATAGCATTCATCATTTCAGTGACAAAATCCAACAACGCAGTGAATGCTTCAGGAGCAGTACCGCAAATAGTAGAATCTGCACAATAATCTGCAGCAGGAGAAGTTGTAGAAGCAGAAGTAGGAGTAGTACCAGCATTTTGTAAAAGTTGTCCATGAACAAAAGAAAAACTCACCACGAACGTGATAATTGTACAAAGGAGAATATGTCGAGGAAATAATTTCTTCATCAAGAACACACGAAATAAAACAGTTATTTAGCATCAACAGCCTGAGTAATTTTGCTTTGAAGAATTGTCTGTTCGGTAGTATTGTCACAGATACTCAATGCTTTGACATAATAGTCTTTGGCAACAGCATATTGTTTGAGAGAAAAATAATAATCACCGAGCAGATGATACAGATGGGATTGATGATATTTTTCTGTCAGATATAAGAGTTTTTGTCCTATTCAAGATAAATTTTGTTTCGCTAATTGCAATCAGACGTCTCCGTACATGCACACATCGGCTTGACTACCGCTGAAAAGAGTGGAACATTTTCCCAGGTACAGGTCAGTCAATTGCGGATTGTCGAAATAGAGTTCAAAAGGTTTTCCTGTACGGAAAGGGATATAAAACATCTGATCAAAAAACAGCGAAAAATCTGAAATTTCAAGATCGGATTGTCCGAGAATATTCTGCCGGATACGCGTCATATTGGTGGTATCTTCTCCCTGGATATATCATAACAGCATATATCTGTACACATCGGTCTGAAGTGTAGGATCCGTAACTTGATTAAGATACAGTATAGATTGTTCATAGTCGCCATATCGGTAATAAGAAATTCCTATGAGGAATTTATAGAGGTTGGTATTGCTGGTATCAAAATCGGCAAGCTTGAGGAAATAGTCCTTAGCAGCTTCCCGGTTGTGCGTCAGAAAATTGGTGTAGGCAAGCACTTGATATGGAAGAACATAATCTCCGTTTTTGAGCAATGCATGGAGAGCAAGTCTCTTGGCAAAGATGAAATATCAGTTTTTGAGCAAAGTAAGCGAGACCAAGCCGTCCCTATAATAAAGCGGCGGATTCTTGATTTTTACGAAATTAGATAATGCAGCTTCATAGGAAGATTTGAAGTCTTTGTAACGAGGATCGGTTATTTTGGAGAACGAAGCTGATGCTCCAGAATAGTCATAAATCCAAAGGGATTTGAGTCCTCTGTAGAAGAGTTCATCATCATCATTCAGTAGTCATTGAGCTTTATAGTTTGCAGCCAAAGCAAAGACTTCATCCAATGAAGTAGTACTGTCCAGACTGATACTGGAATCATGGAAACACGTATACAATACCTGACGCGGATCAATCTTCAACTTCATATAATCACCTTCATTCTGAACCAAAAGACTCAGGTACTGATTAGCTTTATCGAACTGATAATATTGGAGGAATTTTTCCACTAAAGGCTGGAGGAGATCTGGATTTTTATTTTTAGTATACAGGTATTCTAATACATTAAGATCCTGAAATATTTCTGAATTTCATAAGGTCTGATGAACCGCTCCGGAAATCATGGTAGTCACATCGGTAATAGGAGCAACCGTATGCATCGGAGCATCTGCTGGTTCTTGTAATGAAGTAATGGAATTTGGAATAATAGTCTCTTGAGTTTTAAATTGTTGTTGAGAAAAAGTCCCGTCCAAAAAGAGGATTACGAGCCGGAAACAGAGAATCATGCTTCAGATGATCAGCGTATTGGTTGCTTTATATCAAGAATTCATAGAATATACTTATCAGATAAATCAGTTCAATTATACTCCAAACCAGCCAAAAAGACCAAAAAACAGCCCAAAATCAGCCAATAAAGTTTGACAAAAAATAAAAGATGAACAAGTAATTGACTTTTACAATAAAATAAGTATAGATTTAAAAATAAAAAAACAACGTTATGATACAACAAAAAGAACTAACTCAAGAAGAAAAACGTGCAAAGAAGCATTGGCTTCACTTCTGTACGATATTTATTTCCATGTGTGTCGTAGCAGGATATGCGCTCACGGTTTTCTTGCTTAGACATCCGATTGCATGGTGTCTGAGACCACTACATCTTACCGAAGATGTATTAGGAACGGTTTTTGGCTTCTCAATAGTATTGGTATGGGGAGTATCTGCGTGGATAGTCTATGTGAAATTTAAGAAGTGGTAAAAAAAACAAATGATCCCTGGGATTCCGGGGATTTTTTTTTGTTAAAACATAGGAACTAAGTTAACATTAAAGCTATCGACATATTTTGTCCTAACTTTGTCAGTTTTTTTCTTTTTTTGACGGAATATAAGGATGCCGTTAAATAAAAATATAAATTAAAAAGAAAGGAGTAAATTATGTCTGAATGTTCGCACAAAGTTACAAAAACATGTACCGTTTGCCTAGGAGCTGGGTATCACAACTATCTTTATCCAGAAGAAACTAAATGTGGTTGTTGTAATGGCAAAGGTGAAGTTACGTGGGGTGTACATGAATATGTACAAGTTGGAAGTAGTAAAATGGGTACTATGGCATATTTCAAATGTAAATATTGTGGAGATAGGCAGGAATACAACCAAGGAAATTAATTAGTCATCTTGGATGTAAAACGCGCATGGTATTATTACCAAAATCAAATTCAGTAAAGTGAGGCCGCCCTTAGCCTACTAGGATCACTTGTGATTTTAAATAAGGAGTACTAGAAACGCTGGTACACTAAGGTAATGTTCAAGGTACTCCTTGAACATTTTTTTGTCCTAACTTTGTCAGTTTTTTTCTTTTTTTGACGGAATATAAGGATGCCGTTAAATAAAAATATAAACCAAAAGAAAGAAATAACATTATGAGTTGTACAAAACAAGTAAGAGTAGAATGTTCCTGCGGTGGAACAGGTAAGATTACCAAAGATGTCGGTGGAGGAGTTATTAGTAGAGATTCAAGAGGATGGCCATCATATGGTCCTTCACGGTATATCGAAGTATCATGCTCTTGTGGTGGTAAGGGATACAATTATGAAACCGTAGAAGAACACGATTGGGGACCAACACAGTATGAAATGTCCTATGCATGGCAAACATGCAGAAAATGCGGAAAAAAAAATGGATGGAACAACAGGTAAAGATAACACTCACAGTCTTTCTGTGGGTGTTTTTTATAAAAAAACTGAGTTCACACCCAGTCTTTTTTTATATCTGTGATTAATGATTTCTACTAGACGTTAAGTTGACTAAGATTTTTGGAAACGGTATTCAAATCTATCTTATCGTATCTCTGCATAAGCATATCTGTTTTGACTTTACTTATGATATCCTGCACCACTCATACGATGATGATGACTCCGGATCCGGTGACGACCACAGGAAGCGATCCGAGCGATTGGACCAGCGTCTGGATGAATGGGATATAATTGAGAAGATAACTATACACGCCGATAAACGCCAATCCAGCTCCTCACCAGAGGCAAAGATGCATCAGGATTCCGTTGATATATTTTGCTGTCTCTTTTCACGGTCTGATACCAGGCACGAATCCTCCTCTTTTCTGGATATTATCAGAGATCCTTTCCGGAGAGAATACGATCAAGGTATAGAAGAACGTAAACACGATGATCAATATGAAATACAGGACGATAGCAGGGATTCCTGGTTGCTGGGTATAGATATTGAGGTTCGCCTCTATCCGGTTCGCCATACCGACTAATCTGGTATTCATAGGCTGGAATTGGGTAATAAGTTTGGATAATAAGTATGGGAATGAGACGAATGCGATAGAGAAGATGATAGGCACCATTCCTACGGGATTCATCGGGATAGGGAGTGAAGACGATTCTTCAACTCTTCCTCTTCTCGCATAAATAACTGGTATCTCTTTGATGGATTTAAGGATGAAGATAGAAAGCAGAACAAGTCCAAGCACGATAATCAGCATAAATAACGTAACTCATATAATACTAGATGATCACGCCATGCTTGAATAGATTTTTTGGGTGATTCCGGATACGATGGATGCGAAAATCAAAAGAGATATTCCATTGGAGATACCGTGTTCCGTGATCAATTCTCCTATCCGCATCAGCAATACTGATCCCACCGTCATCGTAAACGCAGTGACGATAAGGCTCAATGGTGCTGTACTAATCACATGTCCTCAAAGGAGATAATTGATGAAAAACACCATTCCGATAGATTGGAGAAATGCTAATGGTACAGAAAGATATCTTGTATATTGTTGGATTTTCTGTTGTCCGGTTTCACCGAGTTCAGTAAGCTCTTCAAGTTTTGGCACTACTGAACCGAGAAGCTGCATGATGATCGATGCATTGATGAAAGGAGCTAATCCTACAGCGATGATAGCAAATTCTTTCAATGATCCTCACAAAAGCATGACAAAGTATCATAATCAAGAATCAGCAGTAGTGCTCATGGTTTTGGACATAAGTGTGGTGATATTTACAAACGGCACAGGAATGAACACCAAAAGCCTATATAACGCAAGCATTACTAACGTGAAAATGATTTTCTTTTTTATTGTAGGATTTTCTCGTAATTCTTGAACTTTTTTTAAGAATTTTTCCATCAAAAGGGGGATAAGAGACTTAAAAAGTAGTGTTATTTGGTTTTCTTAGTTGCTGGTTTCTTTGCCACAGGTTTCGCTGTGGGCTTTGGCTTTGCAGCTGGCTTCTTTGCTACAGGTTTTTCTGCTTTAATAGGCTTTACAGTAGGTTTTACAACTGGTTTTACAACTGGCTTTTCAATTTTAGCTGGAGCCTTTTTTAGAGCTTCTACTTTTTCGATTAATTTGACCTCTTGGATTTTCTTCACCTCTTTTTTTGCTGGTTCGATTTTCTTCACTTCTTTTGGTTGCTCTATTTTTTTCACTTCCTTCACTTCTTTTTTTACGGGTTCGATTTTTTTGATTTCCTTTTTTACCGGTTTTTCTATTGGAGTCTTGTCCTCTTTAGAGGGCTTTTTTGGCTTAGAATATGCTTTGCCAGGATTCTCCATTCTGTCTTTTGCAGAAGCGGAAAAAGCATCCATATCTACGAATTTGAGATGTTTAGTATAATCGCCATTTCATAAAATCTTGACGAAAGCCGTAGCGGATTTGATATATCATAAATCTTTCAAAAGCTGTTTAGTAATCTCCATAGCATCAGTGATTCTTTTATCAGCATCAAGCTTTCCAAGATTGACGATCACCACATCCTTTACGAGTTTGTAATATCTGGTGAATCCTCTAGCTTTAGGCAATCTCTGAACAATAGAGGTCTGTCATCCTTCGAAAAACGGCTTCATGGAAAATCAGCTTCTAGATTTCTGTCCTTTGAGTCCTCTTCCAGAATAGTTTCCTGTTCCTGTTCCGTTTCATCTTCCTCTTCTTTTTTGCTTATCCTTGAGTCATTTGCTTTTTTGTAATTGATGGATTTTCATCGTAGATATAATAAGCGGTATAAAAATTACATGGTCCTCTTATTTAGAGGATTTATCCTCTTTAGAAGGCTTTTTAACTGGCTTTTTTTCAACTTTCTTTTCGATTTTTGCTTCAGCTGGCTTGCCTGTTATGGCAGGTTTTTTTTCAATTACAACTTCAGGCACAATTCATATTTCCTGTTTTGCTTGTATTTCTTTGACTACTGATGCTGTCTCTTTCTGTTCCTCGGCTTTTTCTTCTATGGTTTCATGTTTTACTTTTTCCACAACGCGTTTATTGAAATGTTCAGCATGTTTGTATGCGGACAATGCTTTGATAGTACCTAAAGCGTTATTGAGTTTATTGTTTGATCACATGATTTTTGATAATACGTTTTCAAATCCTGCAAGCTCTAGAACAGCTCTCACAGAAGATCAGGCTTTCAAACCTGTACCGGCAGTAGCAGGCAAGAGTTTGATCATACATGCTTTGTATTTAGTTACGGTTGGATAAGGAACAGTCTGATTACCAGTGATAGGCACGACGAACATCGTCTTGTACGCCTCACGGGAAGCTTTTTGAACGGCTGCACTTACATCTGGTCATTTGGAAACACCTATTCCGATTTTTCCTTTTTTGTTTCCCACCAAAACAGTAGCTCTGAAAGACATTTTTCTTCCTCCAGTCGTCACTCTCGTTACTCTTCTCACCTCGAGAAGAAGTTCGTCGAACTCTTTTTTTACCTTATCTTTGTTTCAAGGTCTCATGAACAATAATTGTTAAAGTAATAAAATTATAATTTGTAATTCGTAATTTATATGGCGATACCTCATGTTCTGATTCAGTCAGCCAATGCCTTAACTCTTCCATGATAGAGTTGTCCGTTCCTATCAAACGCAGCTTTCTCGATGCCTTGTTTTTTCATGATTGCAGCCAAAGCAACTCCAGCTTTTGTTGCAGTATCAGTTTTAGTTGTTCCCTTGATATCCTTATCACAGATATGACAGATCACCTTACCAGCTGCATCGATAACTTGAGCTTTCATATATTTGTTTGATTTATCTACGATAATCCTAAAATCAGGATAACTTGATTTTATCTTCGCGTTGATTCTCTTTTTTCTTCCAAGAAATTTTCTCGTGTGTTCTTTTATACGTTTAGTGATTTTCAACATTGTAATATAAATAAGGTGATAAATAATAATTTTCTAAAGACTATTTTTTAGCTGCTTTACCTGGTTTGAGCTTGATATATTCGTCGAAATATCTGATTCATTTTCCTTTGTATGGTTCTGGCTTTTTGAGTGCTTTCACTTTGGCAGCATATTCTCAAAGATATTGTTTGTCGATGCCATTGAGCGTGATGATAAAATTTCCTTTTACATCTTGTTCTACTTTTGCTTCGATGCTTTGCGGGATATCAAAGTTTATTTTATGAGATAATCCTAATGAGAAGATGAATTTTTTGCCTTCCATCTTGACCACATATCCGACTCCCATCACCAAAAGTTTCTTTTCATATCCTTTGGTTACACCTTCGATCATATTTGCAAGCAACGTTCTAGAGAGCCCCCGAAGATTTCGTTGATCTTCGTTTTCTACAGAAGTGATTGCTTGAGTGCCTTCAACCTTGATAGTAACGCCTTTTACAAACGTATGAGAAAGCTGCCCTTTAGGACCTTTTACATTCACGGTAGAACCATTGATTTGGAGTTCTACTCCAACAGGTATTTCTATGACTTTTTTTCCGATTTTTGACATAACACTTATAAATAAATGATAAATGAACAATAAATAATGAATAATGTTGGTAATGTCTTCTGATGGGTTATTGTGAATTACAATAGTTTATAAAGATACAATTCATACATTTTTCATTATTAATTTTTAATTATTAATTTGCGAAGCATGTTAGTATATTTCAGCAATAAGTTCTCCTCAGAGTTTCTTTTGTTTGGCTACATGCGTAGGCATGAGTCATTGATTGGTAGAGATGATTCCGATTCCTTTTCCTCCAGCTACCAACGTAATATTCTTGTAGCTTACATACCATGGTCTGGAAGGTTTGGAA
This sequence comes from uncultured bacterium, assembly GCA_903904875.1. Taxonomy (GTDB): domain Bacteria; phylum Patescibacteriota; class Gracilibacteria; order Absconditabacterales; family Absconditicoccaceae; genus CAJBLF01. Next base: position 11,486 of record CAIVEC010000036.1, read on the forward strand.
AAGAATTTGATATTCGGAACATCATCGACCGGATTGACTACTTTTTTGAGCGTTATATTAATATATTTCTTTTTTTCTTCTTCCTTGATCTCAAAATTTTGGATAAATCCGTATTGTTTGAGAAGGTCCAGAATCTTCACCTTAAAATTAGAAAAAGGTACAGATTCTACTGAAGTCTTTCTCGCCATATATGCATTTTTGATTCTGATAAGCAGATCATGGATAGGAGCGTTAACATAGGTCATTTACGAATGTAATTAATGATAAATGAATTAAATTTTTAAACGTTAAAAGTGGTTTACCAGCTAGCTTTTCTCAGTCACATGATGTTTCCTTCTCTAGCGTATTTTCTCAAACAAACTCTGCAGACACCGAAATCTCTGACATATGATTTTGATCTGCCGCATATTCTACATCTATTGTAAAATTTAGTAGGCTGTTTAAGAGCTTTTCACTCCGTGAATCTCTTTTCATACATTTTGGACTGTTTCGCTTTTAATGAAGTTTTTGCCATTGATCTAAGGGTGATAAACAAATAAATGTTATTTGAAGATAAATCACAATGCTTCAAGCAGAGCTTTTGCATGTGCGTTATTTTTGGTAGTAGTGACGATAGTGATCTGGAGTCCCATAGGGGTTACGATATCATCCAATGAAAGTTCAGGGAAGATATTGTAATTAGGGAGTCAGACATTGAAGTTTCCTTGTCCATCAAAGTTTTTTTCCGTGAAACCGGAGAAGTCTCTCAATCTCGGCATCACCAATTTCATGAATCTATCAAGGAAATCATATGCTCTTTGTTTTCTCAAGGTTGTCTGAAGCATGACCGGTATCCCTTCTCTGAGCTTGAAGTTTGAGATAGCTTTCTTTGATTTGAGGACACGAGCTTTTTGTCAAGTGATCTTGGTGATTGCTTTTTCGAATTCATCGAAATCCTTGAGTGATTTTCTCGTAGCCAAAGAACCTATTCCGATAGCGACAATCACTTTATCGATCTTTGGGACAGCATTGATGTTTTTGATGCCAAGCTGTTTTTGGAGGTTCTTGAGTACCTTGGTATTGAATGCTTCTAATGTATTCATGAAGTCAAAGATAAAAACAATAAAAGTAAATTATTTGATAGCAAGCTTGAGTTTGGTAGCTTCTCTTGTTTTTTTTCATTTTTTGTCAGCCACGATCCTAATCTTAGTGGCTTTCTTTTTGTCTTCCACATAGTACATGACATTTGATATATGTACAGGATGGATTTTTTTGATGAATCATTTTCCTTTCATGGCTTTTTTCATCTCGTTGATTCCTTTTACGATAACAAGATTATCACCTACAAACTTTTGGATCGTAGAGATTTTTCCTTTGTATTTTCCAGCAATCATGATCACAGGATCTCAGGTTCTTAACTTTCTCATGATAGTAATAAATAAGAATAAATATTTTTGGATTAGTATTGGTCATTAGTAATTACGTTTATACTACTTCTTCTGCCATATTAGTGATAGCCTTATATCACATTTGTCTAAGTTCTCTTGCTACAGGACCGAAAATTCTTTTTCCCACAGGCTTAATTTCACCTTTTGCATCTTTACTCATAAGGATGACAGCATTATCACCGAATCTTACATAGGTACCATCTTTCCTGGTGATCTCTTTTCTGATTCTTACGATCAACGCTTGAGAGATGTCGCCTTTTTTGACCGTACTTGTAGGCAAAGCTTCCTTGATGGCGATCATAACCCTATCGCCTACTGTTGCAGTCTTTGCGTTGGATCATTTCAAAATCCTGAATATCTGTCACTTTTTCGCTCACGTGTTGTCGGCTATAATCACGTTTGATTCGTTCTTTAACATGGGAGAATTCTAATTAATATAAATAAAATTATGCTTTAACGATTTCTATGAATTTCCGTTTTTTGGTCTTGCTTACAGGTCTACATTCCCTGATTTTCACCATATCTCAAAGTTTTGACGCATTAGCTTCATCGTGCATATAATATTTTTTCTTTACGATAAATCTCTTCTTGTACAATGGGTGCATCTTTACGGTTTTCACCAAAACAGTACGAGACTTGTCTCACTTATCGCTGATAACTTCTCAGATAAGCTCTTTGATACTCTTATTTCCTATTACCACCATTTTGTTCTTTAATTTTATGGGTTAAAACGGTATTTATTCTTGCGATTTTTACTCTGACGTCTCATATCTTATGAGTCTCTTTGAGTCACTTGATAGCGTTTTTCATCCTATACGAATAGAGCTCTTTCTTGAGCGTTCTTCTCATTTGAATGAGTTCCTTGATGGATTTATCGTGTAAGTCTTTCATAAAGACGGCTTTTCCTTTCATGAGGGATAATAATAAACGGATAAATTATTTTACTTCTCATCTTTCTACGAATTTTGCTTTGACTGATAATTTTTTGGATGCTTTAATCAATGCTTCCTTAGCAGCTTCTTTCGGTATTCACATAAGTTCGAACATCACTCTTCCTTTCCTTACTGCTGCAGTATAGATATCGACATCTCCCTTTCCTGTACCCATGGGCATTTCAAGTCCTTTCTTGGTAAACGGCACATCAGGGAATATCCTAATCCACATTTTACCGGTTTTCTTGATAGCTCTTACGATAACCTTCCTCGCAGCCTCTATCTCCTTATTAGAGATGTACGAACTCGTAAGCGCTTTGAGTCCATATTGTCAGAATGCAACGGTTGATCCTCTGTAGCTTTTTCCTTTGAGCTGTCTCACGAGAGGTTTCCTATATTTCCATCTTTTTGGCGTCAATAACATAGTATTTGATCAAAACAAATAAAATAGTAACAGTGTGGCAAATTATAAGTGTATTTTCTTATTAACATTGGATTGTGATTTATTGTAGAGGATTCCTTTTTCGATCCATACCTTCACTCCGAGCATTCCGTATTTTGTCCTTGCCTGAAGATAATAATAATCGATATCTGATCTGAATGTCTGGAGGGATACTCTTCCTTGAATAAATTTTTCTGTCCTTGCAATATCTGTTCATCCGAGTCTTCCACCGACTTGAATTTTGATTCCGGAAGCTCATTTTTCCATGACTTTCTGTAAAACATTTTTTGCGACTTTCCTGAATGGCATTCTTGCTTCGAGTTGTGAAGCGATAAATTCAGCCATGATCTTTGCAGATAATTCAGGAACCTTTACTTCCTTGATAATGACTTTCATATCTTTGCCGAATTTCTTTTTCAACGCTTCTTCGAATTCCTTGATTTTAGCTCATTGCTTGCCCATCAACACTCCGACCTTTGAAGAGAATATAATAATTTCTCACTCTTTAGCGGTTTTTCTGATAACCACTTTTGAGATACCTGCTCTAGGAAAAGTTTCGTCGACAAATTTTCTCATTTTGATATCTTCAACGAAAAAATCTGCTCCTGTTCTCTGTTGTTTAGCGAACCATTCTGCAGGTCGTGATTTCATTATTCCTACTCTCATTCCGATTGGCTGAGCTTTTGATGCCATAATTTTTTACTTAACATGTAAAAAAACTTTTACAAACGATCTATATTTCACATAATGACTGATCCTGGATCTAGAGACAAATCTGACTCTCTGGATTTTTGGACCTCTACCGACTTCTATTTTATGAACATATAATTTTTTACCGTCATACGTAGCATTGGTTGTAGCGTTCGCATATGCTGATTTGATGACCTTGTAGAGGAATTTTGCAGCTTTTTTTGGTAAAACTTTCAAAAGCGTCAACGCGTCTTCAACTTTTTTCCCCTTGACCATCTGCGCCATCAATGCCATCTTCTTGTCAGATACCAAAGCATATTTGAGGGTAGCTGTCAGATTATTATCTATTGGTTTTTTTGTAGCGGTAACCATAATACAAAGTTTTTAAATTATAAATTGTAAATTTTAAATTGTAAATTTATTTAGAATGGATGTCCTCTGAATGTCCTTGTAGGGACGAATTCTCCTAATCTATGACCGATCATATCTTCTGTCACATAGACACTTATAAATTGTTTTCCATTGTGGACAGCAAAGGTCAATCATATCATATCAGGAACTATTTGACATGCCCTATCCCGCACTTTGATGACTTTCTTATCTCCGGCTTCATTCATCTTTTTTACTTTGATAAGTATTTTTTCGTTCACGTAGAATCATTTTTTTAGTGATCTTGTCATGGGTAATTAAATTTTAAATGATAAATTTTGACTGAATGAAGGAATCCTTGAATAAATTTTTAATTTTTATCATATCTCTTCGTTCTCTTAGAAATAATAAATTTCGTTGATGATTTTCTACTTTTTCTAGTTTTGATACCTGGAGTGACTCTTTTACCAGCAAATGATTTTTGTCATTTCTTGAGACCGATAGGAGAATGTCCTTCTCATCAGCCATGAGGATGATCGACTGGATTCATATTTTTTCCAAGGACATGTGGTTTCTTTCCAAGCCATCTCTGTCTTCAAGCTTTTCCGATAACAATATTCTGATGTTGATCATTTCCGATTTCTCAGATAGTAGCGAAACAATTCTCGTTGAATTTTCTTACTTCTCCGGAAGGTAATTTGATGAACACGATCTTGAGCAAGTTATCTTTACCGACAATACCTGCGTGTGATCATGCAGTCTTGATGAGTTTTCCAGAAGAGAACGGGGTCACTTCGAGATTGAATACATTTACTCATTCTGGGATATCCTTGAGTTGTTTTCTATTTCCTGGTGCAATAATCGCTTTATCTCAACAAATCACGGTATCGCCTACTTTGACTGTTTTCCATGCAAGCACATATCTCTTTTCTCCATCAGCGAAGTTGAGTAATGCGATTCTTGATGTTCTGTACGGATCGTATTCCACGCTAGCGACTTTTGCAGGAATATTCAATTTATCATATCCTTTGAAATCTATCAATCTATAAAGCCTTTTGTGCCCACCTCACATGGATCTGGATACCGTTTTGCCGGAATTATTCCTTCCTCAGGTCCTACCTAATGTTTTGGTGAGGGATTTTTCCGGTCTCTTTTTGGTCAATTCAGAAAAATCATATCAGATCATATAACGTCTTGATGGAGTATATGGTTTATATTTCTTGAGTGCCATTCTTATATAATTTTAAATGTTAAATGCTAAGTGTTAAATATTTTATTCTGAATTCTGAATTCTGAATTCTGAATTCTGCATTCTAAATTCTGAATTTAGTTTATGATCCTAATTCTATTTTTTCTTTCTTGCCGAGCGTGACGATTGCTTTCTTATACGATTTTCTCACAAGCTTTCTGTTGTTTCTTCCTTTGTATACGGAATTTATGATATTGACGCTTTCAGGATGTACTTTGTACAAAAATTCTATCGCTTGTTTGACATCATTTTTGTTGGCATCCTTATGAACTTTGAACGAATATTTATTTGTCGATTCTTGCTGTTTATGAGTCTTTTCAGTAACCAACGGTCAAAGAATGACGCCATACGGAGAAACTTTCTTGATTATTTTCGGAGTGGTATTTTTCTTCGCTCTTGCTTGAAGTATTTGCTTAAAGGTCATAGGAATACAGATAAAGATGGTAAAAAAGAATTATTTCTTGTTAAGAGTTGATAATGCCGATTCCAAAAAGAGAACCGTATGATATCACATCAAATCAGCGGGATTGAGATAATCAGCATACAGATATTTCACTTTAGGAAGATTTCTGAATGACTTGAAGATATTCTCATCTTTTTTTGCTACGACAAAAAGAACTTTCTTGGTAGCTATTCATATATTTTTAAGAATTTCTTGAGCATCTTTGGTTTTTGGCGCACCTAAGGTAAAGTCTTTGAGACCAAGAAGTTCACTAGCTTTTGCTTTGAGCGTAATAATACTATTGAGTGCGAGTTTTCTTGATTTCTTGTTCATGGTCTTGGTATAGTTTTGATCTCCTCTAGGACCGAACGTGACTCCTCCTCATCTTCTGAGAGGGGAATTTTTATCTCCAGGTCTTGCGCCTCCGGTTCCTTTCTGTTTGTAGAGTTTTCTTCCTGATCATTGTACTTCTCCTCTTCCTTTCACTTTAGCAAGATTTTTACGAGCATTACTTGTCTGCAACAGGTAATATTCGTGGATAAGATCCTTATTTACCAATGAATCAGCAAAAAGCGCTTCATCAAGAGCAAATTTGGAAACAACCTTACCGCTTTTATCATATATATCTATACTATACGCCATTTTCTCGAGAGGTAAAAAAACATAAAAGATTATTTTATCGTCAACGTTAATAACGAATTATATGCACCTGGAATTGAACCTTTGAGAACCACCAATGTTTCATGGTCCTTAGTGATCTTATCGATGACAGAAATGTTTTTGAGCGTAACGCGTTGAGTTCATAGATGTCATGCTCCAGGATGTCCTCTGAGTGTTCTTCTTGGTTTTCTGTTTCCTTTGGATCCACCGCTTCTGGTAAATTTATGACCATGAGTAGCTCATCCGCCTTTGACATGGAATATTTTGACCATACCTTGGAATCCTTTTCCTTTAGCAGTACCGGTCACATCAACCTGAGTCACTCCTTCGAGCAATCCGAGGTCTAATGAAGAACCAGCTTGATGAGCGGAAACGAACGCATCATCAACTTTATATTCTTGCATTTTCTTATACGTGATTTTCTGACCTTTATCTTTTTTGAGCTCCTTTTTCTCTACACCGACTACCGCTGACACATATCCATCCTTTTCTTTGGTTTTGTATCTGACGATCTCTTGCGGAACAACTTGCACCAAGGTCACAGGCACAAAATTATCTTCAATCCACATCTTGGTCATCTCTTTTTTTGCTACGATAAGTCACCCTTTGTTCATGATATAATAGTATTAAATTTTAAATGTTAATTTCTGAATTATGAATTCTGCATTCTGAATTATTTAGAATACTTTAACATCTACAAGCACTCAAACGGGTATTGCAAGATTTTGGAGATATTCCATAGTCTTTGAACCGGTTTCTATGACATCAATCATTCTGGAATACGTAATCCTTTCAAACTGTTCCCTGGAATTTTTGAATTTGAAGTTTGATTTCAAAACGGTATACACCTTTCTTTGCTTTGGAAGCGGAATAGGTCCTTTGATGGTTGCACCAGACTTGATCAAAAGTCCGACAACTTTGCCTACAGATGATTCCAACATCTTTATGTCATAACTTTTCAACTTGATCCTCAATTTAGTTTTTTGAGTTTTTTTGTCAGCCATACTAATAGTATATATAGTAAAACATTTTTCTTACAATTTAGCTCTCCGCACAACTTTGAGCTGTACGGAGCAATAAATAGTGAGAAAGTATTTCTGGACTATAAAATCTTAGTTACAACTCCTGCTCCAACTGTTCTTCCTCCTTCCCTGATTGCGAATCTCAATCCGTCTTCCATAGCTACGGGATAGATCAATTCTACATCGATCTTTGCATTGTCTCCAGGCATGATCATCTCGACTCCTGATTTAAGCGTAGCAGTTCCTGTTACGTCAGTTGTTCTCAAAAAGAATTGCGGTCTATATCCTGTCATAAACGGAGTATGTCTTCCACCTTCCTCTTTCTTCAATACATATACTTCAGCTTCGAATTTTTTGTGAGCTTTGACAGTACCTGGTTTACAGATAACTTGTCCTCTTTCTATTTGATCTTTTTCAATACCTCTAAGAAGTAATCCGACATTCATACCAGCTTCTGCAACATCAAACTGTTTGTGGAACATCTCTACTCCAGTGATAACAGTTTTCTTTGGTTCAGCTCCAAGTCAGAGAATTTCAACTTCATCATTCATTTTTACTACTCCTCTTTCAATCCTACCGGTTGCCACAGTTCCTCTTCCTTTGATAGAGAAGACATCTTCTACTGGCATAAGGAATGGCTTATCTGTATCTCTTACAGGCACAGGGATATATTCATCCAATGCTTTAAGAAGATCCCAGATACATTTAGCATCTCCATTTTCATCAGATGGATTTTCCATTGCCTTGAGTGCAGATCCTCTAATGATAGGACTATTAGCATCATAATGGTTTTTCTTTAATACTTCTCTGATTTCCTCTTCTACAAGATCCAATTCGTCAGGATCTTTTACCATATCGCATTTATTCAAGAAAACGACAATTTTTGGAACATTAACCTGATGAGCAAGAAGAACATGTTCTCTTGTTTGAGGCATAGGACCATCAGTTGCAGCTACTACAAGAATAGCTCCATCCATCTGAGCAGCACCAACGATCATGTTTTTGACGTAATCGGCATGTCCTGGACAGTCAATGTGTGCGTAATGTCTTGTTTCAGTTTCGTACTCTACGTGTCTGGTATTAATAGTAATACCTCTTGCTTTCTCTTCTGGAGCATTGTCAATCTGAGCAAAATCCAGAACTTGTGCAAATCATTTGGTAGCAGCAACCTTTGTGATTGCTGATGTCAATGTTGTCTTTCCATGATCTACGTGACCGATAGTTCCAACATTAACATGAATTTTGTTAGCCATGGGTAAATATATTTAAAAGTTAAAATGGATATACACGGTTATATTTAAGATAAGACGCTAGTCCAAATTTTTCGTGATAACGTCGTCCTTATAAAGTTTTAACTGGACAAAAAAAACACGTGGACTGATAACATACAAATTCGGATTTCGATTGCAAGAGTTTTTTAAAGAATTTTAAACAAAATACTGATTTCGATCGACATGGTAGTCAATAATTTCAAGGAAATTATGCTATCATTCTATTCGAAACCTCGGTGCTGTACATAATTAACTCCCAAGGGAATCATTGTATTTACAGCATAAGATAAGGTCACACGGACCTTCAGGGGATGAGTCGCCAATGCGGGGATTGCGGTCTTTGTTTTAGCCATCCACCTAGCCAAAACGCATAATTTTCGAAATCTTCATTTCGGGGATGCGGGACTCGAACTCGCGGCCTCTTGGTCCCAAACCAAGCGCTCTAGCCATCTGAGCTAATCCCCGGCTAGACTTGAGTTGACAACGACCAATTGTTTTTTTGTACTGGTGCCAGGAGGCAGAATTGAACTGCCGACACAAGGCTTTTCAGGCCTCTGCTCTACCACTGAGCTACCCTGGCTTATCATCTTAATTGCTTCAAAACGCGGACTGAAACGAAGTGGAACCCCGTACCAGCGGGGCTGGCATACACTGAATGGTGGGCATAGATGGACTCGAACCATCGACCTCGTCCTTATCAGAGACGCGCTCTAACCAACTGAGCTATATGCCCTTATCTTAATGTATTTTAGCAATACAAAAAAATAAAGCTGGTTGACTATATAATAATATAATGAGCAATTTCAAGCAAAAATTGCTTGTTTGAAAAACAGAAATAATTACGATGAGCTAAATCTATCCTTATATAGAGCAATACATATGAAACAGTTCGGCATCAGCCAAGAGAGAAAAAAGACCTGGAAAAGTTACCTTAAATACATGAATGGGACATTCGTCATCCTCATTGTTTTCTGTTTCATCTTTTTCACATTTTTTGCCAAGACCAGCAGTATACTTTTTGCCAAAAACAAGATAGATGTATTCGAAGAAAATCTCGGTCAGATAGCATTTGACTTCCGGATCTTCGACAAGGATTTGTCTAAATTTCTGATGACGCTGGATGATATCGTTCAGAGCTACAATAAGGGAGATAATATCTTTGTCACCAAAGAGAAAGAGATAAATTTCTGCCGGGATTATATAGAACAGAATAAGGAATATCTCAAAAAGGTGGGATTTTCCAACTACGACAAACTCATAAATTTTTTCTCTGATCTGAAAAGCTATCAAAAAGAATTTTTTGAACTCTTAGGCCAAAATCAGTCATTCAACTATCTGGTCATCTTACAGAATACGAACGAAAAAAGGCCGAATGGGTGATTTTTCTGATCATTCGCATTTGTCACCATCAACCAATGACATATCAAGAATCTAGAGATCGTGGATTCATATTATCCTGACTTTATCGCATATAAGACCCGTATCATCGCACCTGCACGGACAGCACCGTTTTTGCCGGATCGCAAGATAGGATTCATCGCAGGGAATAAATTCGGATTCACCGATATCGACGGAAAAAATCTGAAAGATCTCTACGAATTGATGTTCAATAAGACGTATGAAATGCGGAAAGTTCAACAGACGATGCAGCCGGATCTGTACAATAAATTATTGAACCAAAACATCAAAGGAGTGATCTTCATCAGATCGGATCTTTTGGAAAGTTTCTTCACCAATTTCAAGCAAAAGGTATGGGAACGGCAGTTCCTCAACGCTTCCATCGACTTGATCAGAAAGGAAGTCCGTGGAAATAAGAAAGAATTGTACATCAAGGAAATCAAACAGTATTTTGATAGTCAGAAATGAAATATCATAAAGAATGTAGTGAATAGGTTCGACGAAATAGCGAACAAGCAATACATCACGATGTATCTCTCGAATGTCTCTACAGGATTTAATGCGGTACTTATGAAAAATAATTTAACGAATATATTTGACCCGAATTACATCTATTTCCGGGATACCAACGTCAGTTATAATAAAATCGACGGATTCGTCACGAAACACATCCAAATCGATGACGAACAAGGCATGATCCAGAAAGACAGCAAAAACGATATCGTAGATATTAGTGATTTGAAAAACGGGAAGTATACCATCAATATCTATTATAAATTCAGCATCCCGGACTATTATCCGACGTTTATCCAAGAGCTGGAAAAGAAATACGAAATCCAAATCACGGATAGGGAAATGGCAATTTTGGGACTGAAATCAGGAATGTACGACGAGCCGGGACAAGGCAAGGTCAGAAAATGGCGGGAAACCAAAGCGACCATCTATTTCCCGCAATATATCAAAGTCACGAATGTGACCGGAGATATCTACTATCAAGCGCCATTTTACCCTCCGTTTGCTAATGGGCTATTTTATCAGATGGGAAGCATAGAAAACAACACCACAAGAGCCATCAGGATCAATATAACCATCAATAAATAAGACACAAGGAGCAAGGAGCAGGAAAATAACTTGTAACTTGGAACTTGTAACCAATATTATATATAATTTTTAAAAAAAGAGAAGTAAATATACAGGAAAAGCCAGGATTTCTTGGCATTTTTTTTGTTTAGGGGTAAAATTGAAATATACAGTTTTATTTAATGGATGAGCTATGACATCAGTCAAACATTTGGATACTAACTATCAAGAAGCATCTAAAGAGCAAGCATCAAAAGAGGAAAGGGATTATGTCAAAGAAACTCTCGAAAAAGAATGAGTGACAGCGCTTTTTAAGAAAGAGATAACTAATCTGAAATCCAAAATCATAAAGAATTTTCATAACGATAATTACCAAGCTTTTGAAATAGATAAGACGTTTGATACAGAAAAACAATCAATGAGAGATATCATCGACCAAGAACCAACAATCAAAACAAAATACGAAGCAGTGGTAAAAAGAGGGAAAGCAGGTGAAATAAAAGGATTCAGTGAATGAGTATTACTTCTTCAAGCATTGGCTATCAAATGTATAAAAAAACTCGCCAATGGAGAAAAAATAGAAGAAAAACTCCAAAGCCGGAATGGCTCAACATTCAAATCTGCAGAAATGGATGGAATCTTAGGACCAAACACGTTCTATGTCTTGGCATCTATAGCCAAGGATAGAAACATATCATTCAATGGTGTGGTAGATAAACCGCTTTTGGACGCAATGATCAATGTCTGTAAAGAAACACCAGTTGTAAAAGTTGATAAATCAGCGGCAATTACAAAGAAACTAATAGTAATACCAGCAATAACTACGGACAAAAATCAACAAACAATGACTACCAAAACAAAAGCAGAAAATACAAAAATAGGGACAGACGAAGTGTTTACTATCATAGAAATATCAGATCCTAAAGAAAAACCAGGATTTTGGGATGATCGAAGAAAATTAGGAGAAACAGACAAAAATACCGTGAAAGAGATATATCAAAAAATAATGGACGCAGACAAAGAAGAAGCCAAAATAAAAACCATCATAGATGGATTAGACGAAAAAGTATTATTATGACTCAAAGATATATTGACCAAAAAAATATATTTACTCAAGGAAGCACATAACGATAAAGATTTGGAATGGTTCAGAACAATGGCACAAATGACAGTCACCAGACGTAATGAATTAATAACACAAAATAAACAGACAGAAGAAGCAACACCCCTTTAACTTTTACTATCTTACACTACCACCATGGCAACTTTAGAAAAAATCTCTTCACAAGAATCTGCTCTAGAAAACGAAATCAACAAGACGTTGAGCGGTTTTTCAGCAGAAACAAAAGAATTAAAAAGCAAAGTTCTCAAACCACTATCAAATGCAGAAATGCAAAAAGAAATTGATAGCGGAGAACTCAAAAAAAGGATAGATGCATACATCACAATAAACCAAAAACCTATCGAAGGAATCACTCTAGAGATGGATAATGCAAATTCAATGGTAGAGATGACATATGTGTTTTCATTTGAGGGTGTAGAGAAAAAACTACTTGGATATTTCAAAATCATGGGAGAAGAAGAAAATAACAATTATATCCAATTCCAAAAACCTCCAAAAGCAAAAAGCGAAATAAATAACATAGAAGTATATGATACCAATAAACTCAACATAGAAGAATGATATAAGGGCTGAGAAATATATGATGTAAATATCGTAAAAATTCCAAGTAAAGGGATTGATATCAGAATAGTAAGAAATGAAATGAAAGAAAAAGAAAAAGCCAAGGAGAAAATAAGAAAATATGAACTAAAAGGCGATTTTACAGCAGAGACATTCAAGGATGCAGAACTAGAAAATACAAATATAGAAACGCTCCAATACACAAAATTCGGAAAAGAAGTAGTGGAGGAAGGTGATGGATATTATAGAGCGATCTTTATGAAAGAAGGAGAGAAATATAAAGAAATCGGAAAAGTATATTTCAATAAACAAGGTGAAGTGGATACAAAAAACACAAAAGAGTCTCAAGACTTCACGCTCCTAGGAGTGCCGATGAAAGTAGCAGTAGATACAGACAAAAACACTTTTACGTTAGAAAATATAGATGATCTCAAAAAAAAGATTAAAGACCATAGAGAAGTACTCAAAACCTATATCTGAAATGCTGTATTCGGCGATTATACCAAATACAAAGGATTTAATATCCCTTTAGGTGGAGAACGAAAACAAACAAAACTTCTAGGATTGAAACTTATAGATGATATATATACGTTCAAACGAGCAGGAGAAGAAGATAAAGAAAAAAAGAGCATCAATTTCTGATTTACAGACACTAATGAATTGTTACTTAAAGATGCTGCAGGAAAAGATACAGATGCTATTACTATTGAAACAAAAAAAGCTAATAGAAAAGAATTACATGACATCACTAAGGATGCGCAGAAAGAACAATTGCTTATCAACCAAGCAAGCAAGGAATTGACAACTAATCAAGAGAAACCAGAACTTGAAAATGCGCCTACCTTGTTAGAAAAAGATTATCTCTATAGCAGTGATGCAGCAAAGATAGAATATCATAACAAACAAGGAAATTTAATCACAAGCATATTAGCAAGCAAAACAGAGACTAATGAATGGAAACTTGGAGAACTTTCAGAAACTCCAAAACCAGAAGATCTATTCAAATATCTCAAGACTGGCATGAAAAAAGAATTTCGAGATAGTATCAAGGACATTAATATTTTTGAAAATGATATGTACACAGCATTTGCTGCCTTACGAACAAACGAAAACAACAAATTAAATGCACCAAGAAAAATAGTAAGAGTCTTGGATGATGAAAAAAATGGTGTCTACAAATATTATAAAGTAAATCAGAATAAAGATGGAGAAGCTTTTGTCTTCGAGGAAGATGATGAACTCTATGATGAATCTAAAAGAATCATGGATAAAGTTTTGAAAAATATCGATATCATAAAAAAAATAGAAACAGTAGACATGGAGTATAAAGACAAAAAAGAAAAAAAAGAAAAAGCATTTACTCAATTCGTAGGAGGAAGCGGACTTTTGCCTATCGATACAAAAGCGAAAATAGCATTTTTACAAGAAAAAAATCCTCTAGTTAGAACATTTATTCGAGGAAAAAAGACTGAGAACATCCAAAGTTTTCCTATTACATTTGACATCAAGGAAACTAAAATCACGGCAAACGAAAAAGAACAAACGATTAATAATCAAAAATATAAAACAAGACTGGAAGATGATGGTAAAAAACTTACCTTACGATTTGATGATATAAAATAAAAAAATATATAAAATATAATAAACCTCGCCAACGCGGGGTTTTTGTATATTTGAGATGTAATCGGCAAAAAAGCCAAAAACAAAGCTTTCCCAAAAATTGACTTGACTTTTTATAGTATTTAAGTATTTTTGTTGTAAGAAACATATATAAAAACTAAAATATAATCACACCATGAAAAAAATAATAGCTTTCATAATCAGCATTGTGATTTACGTTGGTCTTGGAACCAATGGATTTGCACAAGACACAACAGCAGATAAAAGCACTACGGTATCTGCACTCTGCGCAGCACAGGAAGAAATCGTGCAAGATATGCTTTCAGGCGTGTATACCATAAATGGTAAAATAGACGTCGTGCAAGAATACAGCAAAGAGATGGGCATAAGAATTGCCGAATGTCTGAAAAATGACATGATCAACACAGGCAAAAAGATCAGGGATAATGCCCTGAACGGAAAGTTTAAAAAAATAAAGCTGAGGTTTGAACGGCCCAGCGATAAAAAATTTAAAGTGCCCAGAAAGGCACGAAGGAAGTACAAGCGAGCATACAAAAGCTTGAAAAAAGAATTTATTAACGTCAGAAAATCAAAAACATTAAACGAAGTGTTAAGCGAAAAAAACCTGATTAAAAAAATAGGAAAGGTTGATAAAATCTTAACACACAAGTTTAAAAAAGATGTTAATACAATTTCTAAGTAACAATCTACAAGCAGCCGTTATTACGGTTGCTTTTTTTTGGTAAATCGGTATGTAATGAGACGCAATAAAAACTTGAAAATAGTGAAAGTTTTTATGACATCGAAATCATACCGGTGATTTTTGATACATAAAGCACAAGTCCGCCACCGCGGAAGAAGTGATTTATGATTTCAAAAACAATCGGTATGTAAGAATCGTTTATTTCAGAGATATAGCCATGAAAGTCAAAATCCCTATCACCACCAATGCACTCTGCGTAGATGCTTCCTGTACAGGCAATCCCTGAATCATGGAATACAGGGCAGTCGATCTCAAAGCACGGAAAGAGGTCTTTCGTTCTCCTATCTACAAGAGGGGGACAAATAATCTCGGGGAATTTTTGGCGATTTACGACGCTATCAGATATATCGAAAAACTGGAGAAGAAAAAAAGCAAAAAAAGATATGAATGCATCTTCAGCGATTCCGAAACGGCGCTCGCACGGATGAGATCGAAAAAAATAAAAACAACACTGGAATATACCAAGGAAACAAAAGAGCTGCTCACTAAAGTGCAGGATGCACTCACCCGGATCAAGACGCATGATTTCACGATACCGATCCGTAAACGGGAAACAGAGATCCGAGGAGAGATACCAGCGGATTTCGACAGAAAATAAATAAAACTAATTAAGAATGAATAATGTATGAATCATCTTCTCATAAACTATTGTAAATTACAATAGTCCATTACAAAGCAAATCCGACATTATTCACTATTCATTTTTCATTATTCATTAATTTACTCTTCAACGTTGATATTATGATACTAAATAGCAAATATAGATATATCTGATTAGATTTTGAAACGACCGGACTTGATTACAGCAAGGATGAACCCATCCAGATAGGGATCATAGAGATTGATGAAAGCGGAAAAATCATCGGTGAATATCAGTCATTGATCAAACCGGATACCAAAACCGATGAACTCAAACATATCGTCGGATTCATCACCGGACTCTCGATAAGCGACCTGGAAACAGCTCCGACAAGAGAGCAGGTATTGCCGCAGATAGAGAAATTCTTCTGAGAAAATATCATCATCATCTGACACAATATCGGGTTCGATCTCGATTTTATGAACAAATATTTTCCATCGCTTACCTACCATTCCAAGATAGATACCATGCAATTGGCACAGACGATAGTGCACTACACACCGAGCTATGCATTGGAAGTGCTGATAGAGAATCTGAAAGCGGAAAAAATATTCAACAATATCTTCAGTGACGAAGACCATGGCGAAGAGAAATCGCATGACGCGTTTTTTGATACAAAGAACAGTATTAAGTTGTTTTTGTATTTCGTAGCATATCTTTATGAGCTCATAGATTCCTATCCTAATCTGGTCCATATCATCAATCAATGAGAAGGCATCCGGAAAGAGATATTACAACTGAACAAATACAAAGACACACCGAAAATAAAAGTGAATTTTCCGGCACTGGAAAGGATATCGCCGAATCATACCAGCGTACCGAAATCATTGGAAGGGATAAACACGGACACGCTAGAAAACCAGAAGAAATATTATATCGGCAATATAGCGATCAAGGATCTCCTTACCGCTTTGGCGGCGAACAAGAACGTGATCCTGGCATTCCAGAACATCCAGAAGCTGGACATCGCCAAATCAGTCTTGAACGATATAGGAATCAAGAATATAGGTTTCACGAAAGAAGAGCAGACCATCAATCAGGAGATGTTCCAGAAATTCCTGAACAAAGGGAAATTCATCCAGGAAGAAATATTGTTTATCATCAAGTATCTTTCGCATCTCAAAAGAGGGCTCGGGGTTTTGAATCTGAACAATCAATCTGATTACAGGATCTATTATTATATCAAGGACACGAGAAACCAGTGTAAATATCCTATCATTCTGACCACCCATCACGGATTGTTCTCGGCGATGCAGGACAATGAAGAATTATATAAAGATTACGATATCTGTTTTTTCGACACGGAACAACGGTATAAGACGTATAATTTTTTCCTCTCCAGTCCCTGCGATCTGTATTATACCTTGAACATTTTAGAATCATTCATCTATCAGCAAGAAGTGGATAATCAGATTCAGTGAACCAAAAATGAGTCTGAAGAATTACAGGAATTCGTAAATACGTTTCAAATATTCATAGGAGTGTTATTCAACGAAAGCAAGAAGCTGTTCATCAAAACGGAGAATACGATGATACCGCACGACCCGATCCGGGATCATGGAGATTTTTATCAGACGAATCTGTTGCGGAAACAATTGATCGAAAAGAAAGAGGGGCTCCAGAAAGTCCTTTCTGAGGATAATTATAAGCTCTTGAACAAACATCTGGATCAGATACAGAAAGTCTTTGACGGAGTCGTGAATATATTCAAGAAGATGTACGGCAATGGGGAATTTTATTTCACCTATGGCGAAGCGCAGAAATTCACTGACTGGAAAGAATTCGTTGATGCATTCAAAAATAAGGTCATTTTCTTCACCAATACCAATAAGCAAGCTACAAAACTTAGTGAAAAAGAAACGATAAATACGCAGAGCATCAAATTAGTGCAACCGAAGGTGGATCAGCTAGTAGAATATATCAGTAATGAAATAGAGAAATCACCTGAAGAAATCTCGTATTTCATCTTCTCGCCGAAGAAAGAGGAGTCCAAAAAAATATTTGAAGATTTGTGCAAAAAGAATATACATACCAAAGCATTATTGCTCGTGGAAAATATCACGGGCGGTATCGGAAAAAATATCTTCAAAGCCAAACAGACAAAAAACAAAATAATCATCTGATGATATAATTTTATTCTCTATCTCTATGCCAGCAAGATTCCGATCAAAGAGA
Source organism: uncultured bacterium (assembly GCA_903904875.1). Lineage (GTDB taxonomy): Bacteria > Patescibacteriota > Gracilibacteria > Absconditabacterales > Absconditicoccaceae > CAJBLF01. The sequence goes on from CAIVEC010000036.1 coordinate 29,350, forward strand.
TCATCCTCTTCAACGCAAGAGGACCGAGCGAGCAGAACATCTTGGATGACATCAAACGGTACAATATCTCGAACATTTTATAAACAGATTATGAATGAAGAAAAGAATCATCGTACTCATCAAATTTATCATTTTAGTGGCTATTTTCTATGTGCTCTTAGCATTCAATGTTTTCCGTATAGGAGAAAAGTTGGTGCCGAGTACTAAGGATTATTTACAGATCAATGTACCTCAGGAAAATCAGAACCTTGAAGAGAATTATATGAATAACGACACCGCCACACAAGCGTCAACAGGGCATTTTGCAGCAGGAAACATGGCAAATTTGGAAAGCTTATGCAATAACATAGCTATCTGCGATAAAATACATTTCAACGGAACTTTCTCAGAAACAGAAAAATACAATTATACGAAATTTTTCAGCAAAATCGTGCAATTCATAGCTGACAACGGAAATCAGAACAAGGATATAAAAGAGGTGATAAACAAAATAGATATCAACAAAGAGAATGGCAATAGAAGAGGATATGCGACACACGACACCATTATTTTCAATCTCGGATCCGTAAAATCCAATAAAGAATTCATTGAACTCTCAACGCATGAAATGGGACACATCACCGACCTAGGATATATCGAGTGATTATCGTCGAAGAAAGATAAGAATTACACGGAATTCGGTAAAGTGGTATTCGCCATCGATGATCTTTCATTATCATTTTACAAGCTTTCATGGGATAACGAAACCATCAGGAAAGCTGAAGCAAAGAAAAAAAATTTCTGCAGCGGATACGGGATGAGCGATCCATTCGAAGATTTCGCGGAATGTTTCAATCTCTATACCAACCACAATATCTTCTTTAGGCAAATAGCTAAAACAGATAGCGTGCTCAAAAAGAAATATAACTTCATCGCAGGGATTTTTAATGGACAATACATCAGTTCAAACAGCCAGGATCTCACCTTAATAAAAACAAATTCCGCTCGAAGACCGCGAGACACCACGAAACTATCAAATTAAGAATTAATAATTAATGATGAATGATGTATGAATCATCTTATTAGAAACTGTTGTAGTCTACGATAGTCCACACGAAGAAAAAATCCAACATTATTCATTTTTCATTTTTAATTATTCATTATGTTTTTATGCCCATCATCATAGTATGAATTATCTTAACCGTATTCGGAATACTTGCCATCTATAGCGTAAGTATTTACGAATCATTTTCGCTTACCGTATCATTGATAGCCAAAAACGCAATGAAATGAGATCCTTCCAACTATTTCTATTTTTTCAGACAGATCAGAAATATAGGATTAGCGGTCATTATGGCAGCAATAACCTATGCGATTCCCATCAAATTCTTTCAAAAAAATAAGAATGTGACTATCATAGCGATTATCCTGATGGCATTGCAGATAGCGGTATTTATCCCAGGAATAGGGGTTGTGCTCAATGGTTCGAGAGGATGGATCAATATCCCGTTTCTTCCAAGTATCCAGCCGGCAGAGTTCTTTAAGTTGGGATATGTCCTCTTCCTCGGAGCATGGCTGATGAGGAAACGCGATAGAGTGAACACCAAGGATTTTTTCATCTCGTTCATCATACTAAATGCACTCCTCTTCTTCATCTTCTTATTGATCCCTGATCTCGGAACCGTCATGATTCTCGGTATCGTAGGACTCATCATGTGCCGATATGCAGGAGCAAAAATCAAATATATCTTTCGGATCCTGTTCTGAGGGATAGCAGGGGGATTAGTGCTCGGAAGCATTGCAGGTATGGTCAGTAATAGATTCTCATATATCCAGAAGAGATTTACCTACTTCGTAAGTTCAAGCGTAGATCCTCAAGCAAAACAGATCGGATGGCAGAATCAGCAGGCATTGCTGGCAATCGGCGGATGAGGATTGCTGGGTAAATGATATGGTAAAGGGTTGCAGAAATTCTGATTCATTCCGGAAGCGCAAAGCGACTTCGTTTTTGCAGCATTTTCGGAGGAAATCGGATTCGTGGGAAACATGGTATTGTTGGGACTCTATCTCTATATCGCATATTATTTCCTCACGCGTCTCCGTAACATAAAAGACGAGCATGGGAAGATGATAGGGATAGGAATTCTCTCATTGATTCTGATCCAAGCATTCGTAAATATTTGAGTGAATGTAAAAATACTTCCAAACACGTGACTGACACTCCCCTTCATTAGTTATGGAGGAACAGCGCTGATGGTGAACTTCATGGAAATAATCCTGCTCTATAAGATTTTAAAAAAGAAATAATCATATGAGGATTGAAAAAGACAAAAACAATCTACTGACCATCTTCAACGAAAACATCCCGCAGACCAAGGAATACACCTACCATGCGAGCGGATACACTTTCTCTGATTTTGACAAATGAATCATCGTAATGCACAAGAAAGAATTGAAGATTATCAATCTCAAAAATCTCGGCGATACCATGTCGGTGATATATCTGGCGCCAAGAGCTGAAATAAAAGAAGCATTTGATACGGAAGGATTCATTAATGGACTTTGCTTATTCGACGGTTTCGATGAAACTACAGGGAAAAGATATTATTTCATTCCGAAATTCGTGGAAAAAGATTTAGGAATAGTAAATAAGGAATTACAAGTATTTGGAATCAAAGCGGAAATCAAAAAAACAGATAAAGGATTTTTTGTCACAGGAGAGTTGAGTCCGAAATGACATACAGGAAAACAACTATCATTTCTTTTTGCGCTGGTTCTGCTCTATGGAAAACTCGATATCAAAAATGGAGAACTCATCGCAGTCAAAGTGCATATCCCTCTTTTTGGACAATTTCTGAAATACGAGGAACTGTTTGATACGATGAAAAAAAAATTAACACAGGAAGGGATATTCATTAGCACAAGCGTCCAGAAAAATAATGATGGGATGATATATCAGATAAGCTGTAATGATTACGAAGTCTTGAAGAACTTCGCAGAATATTACAAAACCATTGAAAAGATAAAGAAAATACCTAAATACGACCTAGCTTTGGAAACGAAAGAGAACATCATCGATTTCATAGCTACAAATAAGGAAATCCCGCAAGACGGAAAAGCGGAAGTAGTGAAGCAACTCAAAACAGGAACGATAAAATTGTTAACAAAATAGAAGGTTTCTAAATTCTAAATTCAACCTTCTAAATTATAAATTCTAAATTTATGTTATGGGGCGTTAGTGTAGTGGTAACACAGCAGTCTTCGGAACTGCCATCAGGGGTTCAAATCCCTTACGCCCTGCCATAATAAAGGGCAGGTTTACCCGCCACGGTGGGCCTGAGTTTAGATTATAAAACAAAATATGATAATTCAATTACTGCTCTTTTGTTTGATAGTACTTATTGCTCCTTATATGCCTCGAGTGTTGACTCCTCTATCATATTCCATTGCAAGCGTATCGCTCGTAGAAAAAATCAATCCACGACTTATTTCACTTCTATTTGTAGTATTCAGTACATTAGCTATCGTTATATTGCGATATATAGAATGATATATCATAACGAAAGTGCAAACATATCAGAAAAAAGTCAATTATACAGATTTTCTTTCTCGTCGATCAGAAAAAATAAAATTATATTTTGAAACCAAAAAAACCAATAGACATTGGTCCAATCTCAAAAAACATCTTGCATCTGATAAAGGACAACGCACACTATTTATTTTAGCAGTAATTGGCTTTATGCCGACAATTCCAGATTTTCTAACTGTTGCACTCCTGCAAAAAAAACTTAAATTCTGGTATTTGGTATTGGCTGCTATCGTATGAAAAATTCTTCAATTTTTTCCATTCATCTTTTTGGGCAAATGAGTTTTGACGTATTTTAAATTATAACATAGAATAAAAAATAATGCATCAAACACAAAAAAATGATTATTTCAGAATATTTTGATATATTCCCAAAGTGCTTTGATACATTCCGATTTTTTGTATATTGATATGGTATTGTATCAGATATAGATCTAGTCCAGCTATTTTGACAAATATAAATCCTTCTTTTCTTCATTGATGATTGTTTTGTGCCAAATCGGAAATTCTGAAAAAATTTCAAAAAAATTCCGAAGCATATAAAGAATTTTTCGCCAAAACAGCATGTATTAAAAAAAATAAAACCATACAAGAAAGGATGATTATAGTACAAGAATTTATCTATAATAATCATATCCAGTATCCTCTCATCATAAAGCCTGATCGAGGTTTAGCTGGAATAGGGGTTTCACTCATCAAAGATCAAAAGCAAATGTTGGAATACATGCATACCATACATGACGATTATCTTATACAAGAATATATTGATTGGCCAAAGGAGTTATCAGTTTTCTATATCAAAGATCCTGAAGACAAAAAAGGCAGAATCCGGTCAATAACAGAAAGGACGATTACCGCCAAAGATAAAAAAACACCTGCAATGATCATGCCATGAAACAAGGTAGTGAATAAAGACGAAAGCTACCTCATCAATCCAATAGTAGAAAAGACATTCAATGTCATCTCTGATATAGAAGGTTTTTATTTTGGAAGATATGATATTCGCGTCAAAGATAGAGATGATTTTATAGAGAATGGTAAAGACTTTAAAATTTTGGAAGTAAATCTAGGAGCGCAAACTATGGCGGTACAGGCGTATGACCGCAAATACAATATTTTTCAGAAATATGCAATTTTCGCTAAGCAACTAAAATTTGCTTTTCACATAGCCAAAGAGAATTTGGATAAACATCCAGATCAAAGAAAGCATACTACATCAAAACCCATAAAGGATTTTCTCTATACGTATATGCACATTCTTAGGAAATTTTGAAAATAATTTATACAAAAAAAACTGAGCGGTTAAGCTCAGTTAATCTGTTGATGGAAAATATTATTCAAATAAGAAGTCCGTATTTTCCATGGTCGGCGTAGAAATCTTTTCTGAATAGACATATACTCAATCACATGAATATCACGTCAAACCTCTTAATTCAACTAATTGTGTTTTCTGTGCCGTAGTCAATGTGCTGCCTACATTAGCAAAAGCTGTTGCATAGTAATACGAGATCTCTCAGTCCAATGCGCCATACTGTCTAGCTAACGCAATGATAGTATCTTCATTTACCGTACTTGTAGTTCTATAACTTCTCAACAATGTGGAGATCGCTCTTCTCTTTTCTACGATGCTGGTGATATCGCTTTTCTGCGTAGTCACAAGGCTGGTGATGATAGGTTTCTGGGTAGCGGTCAAGTCATTCAAGAATTCTTGTCATTTATCTGCAGTTATGGTTTCGGCGATAGTGTATCATGCATTGCCTACGGCTGGAGCGTCTTTAACATAGAATCCTCCGAAATAATCTCACTGTCTTTCAGGACAGAAATACGTATCCGCTTCTACATCATCAGCGTATCGGGATAAGATATCTCATGCATACGTCATCACCAAGACATCTTCATCGTGCGTGAGCGTCGATTTATCTATCTGGTCAGAAAGCGATGGCCGTGAATAGAATCCTCATGAAAGCATATTGGAAAGGAACGTCTTCTGTGAAGTAGTCAATGAATTGAAAATGTCTGCATACAATTTAGCTCTCGCAATACTGATCTTAGCATCCAATGCATAAAGGTCTGATGAATACGACATGATAGCGGATTTACTCAATGCGGTTGTTCCGCTTGGGATATCTCATTCCAATTGTCTTCTGAATGCTTGCATCAAAGGGAAACGATCTGAAGCATAGGTATTCACATCATCAGCTTGAGCTGCCGCTAAAGCGATCAGTTTCGCTTTCTGTGCATCAGTAAGGATAGATAAGACGTTATTCGCAGCATTCGTTACGAAGTCCGTACTATGTCATTGGCCTGCTTGAGTGATGTCGCGCAGATATTGGAATCAGAAGAAATCAGCCACTTTCCCTGGAGGCAGGAAGGTGTCGGAGCAGAAGTTACCAGCTAAGAATCATAATCCGTCGAATGATAACGTGCTCAACTGCGCATTGTCGGAAATCGCTTGCGCGATGCTGTAGCTGGATTGATTAGTATTTCCTGTGTTTTGCGTTCATGTATTCTGGCCAGATGATGTTCCCGTATCAGCCCTCTTCATCATCAACATCGTGTATCATCTCAATTCCGTAGCATTCGGCGTAGAGATATCTGTCATGATTCCTCGCCTATTCAATGCTTGTAAATGTAACGAATATCGAGGACTTCATCAATTATATTGAGTGCCATAAAGAATTCTGGACAATATCGTTCCTACTTGCGCTCTGGTCAATACGCCGTCAGGACTGAATGTACTTGCAGGAGTTCCATCATTATTCAATCACATGAGACCTAATTGGCAGGCGTCTTTGATGAATTTTTGGAGCTCGCTAGATACGCCGGAGATATCAGAGAAATTACAGACCAAACCGGTATTGGGTTTGACCTTGAAGACTTGTTTGGCGTAATTGGAGAACATTTTCGCGGCATTGCTTCTCGTGACCTCACCATACATATTGGCTTCGTCGAAAGAGCTCATGGTGGTGATGCCGAGATTGTGCGCATACGTATACGCGGATTCAAGTTCCGTATCAGCAGCCTGCGCTTTTGCGATGATGGATACGGTCAAGACTAAAGCGATTCAGAGAGGAACAAGGATTTTTGTTTTGTTGTTCATGAAAAGAGTTTTAGCGTATAAAAAAAATTATTGCCTTACATATACTGACATATCTTAATACAACCTTAAATTATTTTTTCTTGGAACAAATTGCGATCAAACTGATGATGAACACGATGGTATACATGGTGAATCCATAGAGACAGACAGGTATGCCAAGCAAGCTTGAACAGCCGCCTATAGGACAAGATTTTGCGATGACTTCTCAGAAAGAGAGATACCCGGAAAAAAGCATGCCGGCGATAGCGATGATGAGAATGATCCTGAGTGCGATAATCTTTTTCATAGTCAGAAAAAAGTGTATAAAAGATGTTTGTTAGTCTACATAATGAGTGGAAAAAAGCAAAAGCAAGAGAGGTTGACTTTTTACAGTAAATTTATATAGTATAAATATTAATTTTTTTAATAATTTAATGCGATTCCAATGTGAGTTAAAAAAGTTATCTATATAACGCCCTGAATGCATGATGAATATCCATGAGCAAGTGGAGAGACTGAAAGAGTTGGCGATCTTACCAAAGAGGCAAAAGGACAGCTCAATAAGGTAATATCTGATATTCTCATACCAGAAGTTAAGGATTCACCTTTAGCATACAGGACGACACATAAACTAAGCCCTTCTTATGATAGTTTGGATTATTTAAGAACCAAGTTCCGCAAGGCTACTGATGAGAAATTTACTTATGGTAATTTCGTAGAGAATCCCTGAAATATAGAGGATATTGTTTCCTCTACAAAAAACTCAGAAGCAGTAGTATTTGGACTTATACAACAAGACCTACAGAATATTTTAGAATCATTGAAAAATAATTGATATGATGTAATTGATAAAAACAATATAAAACACCGTGAAAATGTTTATGTGGTTACAGTAGATTTAAACAATAAAAAATCTAATTTTTCTGAATTCCCTTATGGGAAATAACTAAAGGAGTTTTACATTTTATATAAATTTTTTAATGAATTTCCCGAAAAAGTATTTGAGTCCAGTGGAAGGCGGGGAAAACAATTGAACAGACCAGCAAAAGAATTTAGCAAGCACGCTTGCCGACAAAACAACTATTTCCGCGCAAGAACAGAAAGAGCGTTTCGCCACAGCGCCAAAAATATTACAAGATACTTTCATACTCCAAGAGGACGGGAGTTTTTTGGTTCAAACGCCTGAAAACAGCAAAGTCATGGACTGACATCTCAAAGATCTTCCTCTCGTTCCAGGAATCGTCTTGAAAAGATTATTTTTCCATCAGGGAAACACGGAAGCCAAATGAATCGTCACCACGCAATTTCTGTTAGGAGTATTTTCATGACAAATAATCATAGTAAGACGTGATGGGATATACACACCAGCAGGGAAAAAAATAGTTACCATAACGATCGACACCAAAGAACAAATACAATCACCAGATGCAGATCATCAGATAACATACCAAAAACAGGAACAACCGTTTGATGATTATCTTCTCCAGCAACACGAATTCAGATTTATTGATAGCGGAGAAAAAGAATGAGTGATGAAAGATGGAACTCACTTCAGAGGAGAATTCACGATACCGGAAAATTTTAAACGAGCAGAAGACGGAAAAGTAAGTTCAGAAATGCTCGAAGAGATAGGAGCGAAAATCTGAGTATATGCCACAGGACCTAATCTCAACAAAAACCCTATGATCCAAACCGTAGAAAATAAGACACAACTCAATACTGAATCAAAAGTCTTTACCTTCAAATTAGGGAAAAGTCTGGCAACAGATGTTCAGGCACAAGCAGGAGAAACCGTATATATCAAAGGCAAAGTGATCATCTTCGATCCTAATGGCAAAGAGGCATTTTTTTGTTATACCGTAGAGAACAAGGATAATCAAAAATTGCTTTCCTGAGAGATTAAAGCGCTTATCGTGCCAGTCAGAATGTTGATCCGCGCATACGGTCAGATCAAGAATTCAGCACAAAAAGAAGCAAAATAGGTCAGATATAAAATATATTGCATTATAACGATGATTTTGTACTATTATGTCGTTATATTTTTTACCTTATAACAAAATTTCAATGAAAGTTCTTTTCTGGATTTTTTTAATCATTTTAGTTATCTGAGGTCTTAATCGAGCATTAGTCGGTTGGTTTGATCTTAATCTCGTCACTAAGATTTTCCCAGATGTAGTGAAAACCATTCCAGCTGCTGATGCAAATACAGTTGCAACAACAGTCACTACGCTCAACAAGTTTGCAATGATGGTATACACCTTAGTAGGATTTTCTGCGCTATGGGTATTCATCTCAAAGATCGTACGATGCTGCAAAAAAGTGAAATAATCAGTTTCATAGTACTAAAAAACTCCTTCTCACGAGGGAGTTTTTTTATTCAATGTAAAAAGATTTTAACTCTTGACATTAAATAGAAAATAATTATAAGATCGACTCTATTTTATTTTTTTTAATGATTATTATGGGATTTACAGAAAACAGCAACTACGACATGATAGATGATATGGAATTGGATATAGATACCGATATAGAAAACTGAGGATGAGAAGAGCTTTTAAATTCGTTGGTGAAAGGGAAATGCCATAAAACAATCGATAAAAAACTTCTTATAAAAAATATACATGAACATCTTCATTTTGAAGAGGGTCCGAAAGAAAAACTGAAAGAATTTATAAAAACAATCAAAAATAAAATCGGAATAGTATTACATGAACAGGAATTAGCAGTATAATTTTTCATAGACTAATTTTTTTATAAAATAATCATGATTATGACCTTATGAAGAACGAATCGAGTAGATGATTTTTTGGGACAGTGAAATCATATATGATTACGTAAAACTCCAAATAAAACTCAAGAAATCACCCAACCCACGAACAATAGAATAATGGAAAGTTTTTTGAGTAAAGATGATTTGTCTTTGTTTGGACAAGGTCCGATCAGAAAGAATCCAATCACAAAAGAGAAAGAAGCAGGTGAAGAACAATTCTCTCCGGAAATGGAAGCTCAGATAAAAGAAGTATTCTAAGAAAATCCTGATCAAGGTATATATTTCGAGTAAGAATTTATGCGTACAAAATACCAGCATCTTCCAACGCTTTGGGGATAATACTGTAGTGATCTCATGGAATAGCGGTTCATCATACAGTCTTGGAATATGCTGCAGTAGGACCTCCAGGAACATAATACACCTTACCTATATTAGAAGCTTGGGTCGGTCAATACATGCCATCCACGGAAATAGCGGTGAATCTCTTATCGCTTTTTTGTGTTGCCATGATTCCATTTACGACTCTTCCTCATGCGCTATGGCCTATCAGACATACCTTGGATGGTTGTCATCAGAGAGTATCATTTACCTTGTTCTTAAAGACATCAAAATTATCACGGACTTTTTTGTATCTTATTTCTCTTCTGTTAACATCAGTCCAATCCACATAATCTCATTCTACGATACAATATGCTTGTCAGGATTTCAGCTTATTCGTCTTGAAGACTTCTTTTTCCATTTTATCCACGGTCACTCACCAACCGCAAAAAAACATATTCAATTGTCAGGTAGCAGGATCAAAAAATTTAGGGACGCAGATACGGACATTGGTAAGTTTTTTTCCATTATCATCGATAATCTCCCTAGAGATAAATTGTCAGGAAAATTCCACAGCAGCCTCGGGAATCGCAGATTTTGATTCTAACGCTCTGGTTTTGAGAAGACTATCAGATTTTGTTTTTCTGGGTTTGGGAAGATCAGCGGAAGATTTGAATGATTCGAGCAATGTATTCATTTGCGGACCGAATGACTGTTTTCCTTTATAAAAATCTATCAGCAATTTACCCTGTTGATAGTCACTTAGATTTTTAGCTATTTTTTTATCTTCACAGATTACGCCGGCCGCCAAAAAGATTTGAGCGCATTCTTGGGGAGTAAACATATATTTCTCAGTGCCTATGCTGATAGTCGCTGTCTTGGTGAGAGTATCCAAACTGTTTGCAACAGTTTCAGCAAGCAATTTCAGAGGTTCTTCTGCGATTTTTTTTATTTTTGTGAGATTTTCTGCCTTATCAAGTTCAGCGATAAAGGCATCTGTTTCAGCTTTATCCTCAGTTCATTTTTTCATGATATCTGCAACATTTTTTTGAGTCAAAGGAGCCTCTTTGCTCGTATCAAACATTTCAGCCATAAGAAAAGCAATAAATAAACTAAAAAATTACATGTCTTTTAATTTGTTTTGTAATCGTTCATCAGTAGGTTTTTGTCATGTAGCTTTTTGTTCTTTATGTTTGATTTTTTTTACTGCTTCCAAAGTTTTCTGTAGCATCAACTGTTCACGTTTGGTCGTAGCGGTATGCCAAGCATTAGTGATCATTTTCTCTATATCAGAAATCTGTTGTTGGTCGAGAAGATTTGTCTTGATCAGAATCTTTATCACTCAACACAAAGCCCGTTTGTCTTCCAAAAAATCCAGCAAATCAGCGATAGGAGTTTTTTTAGCAGCCATAGTATACTATAACCAAGTAAATACGATACAGTAGTATGCAAGTGCAGGATAAATGCAATATCAAATAGATTATTTCTTGAGCATTTTCGCTTTCCAATCCTCCACGATCTTGTGGAGATACACGATATTATGCAGTGACAGAAGGATGCCTCACAGCATCTCTTTTTCGTTTAACAGATGATGGAGATAGGCTTTGGTGAAATTTTGGCACGTGTAGCATCAGCAATCTGAAGTAAGTGAAGTGAAATCTTTGCTATATTTCGCGTTGGATAATTTTATATTTCCGTCAGCTGAAAACGCTTCGCCATGCCTGCCCAATCTCGTAGGCAGCACGCAGTCGAACATATCGAATCCTTCTTCGATGGCATGCGTGATGTCTTCAGGAGTTCAGACTCACATCAAGTATCTTGGCACATTTGTTGGCAACTTGGATGCAGTGAATGCCACCACTTCGCGGATAAGCTCTTTGCTTTCTCACACGCTCACACCACCAACAGCGATTCCGTCTAATGCGTACGTACTAAGGACGTCGATGGATTCTTGCCTTAAATCTAAATAGGTTCATCATTGTACGATAGGGAACAAAACCCCCTTGGATTTTTTATATTTCGGGGTGAAATGATCAAACGCTCTCTTGGCTCGACGATGGGTTATCTGCATATGTTCGTTTATCGTTTTTCTATCAGCGCCAGCCGGTGAGCAGACATCGAGCATCATCATGATATCGCTTCACAGATTGCATTGGATATCGACGACGCCTTCAGGAGTGAATTCGTGCTTGGAGCCGTCATACGGCGAACGGAAATTTACGCCTTCCTCGGTCAGCTTCATTTTGATTTCATGTTGGTCTTCTGGTCATTCGCGGGAATCTGTTTTTCAAAGTCATAAAGAGAATACCTGGAATCATCAACTGTCAGTCAGGATAAGTTTATCTCGGTTTTCAAATTTGTGGAGTCCTCATGCCGCTTTAATCAGCTCGTCACCGGGGCGTAAATACAAATGGAAGGTATTCGCGAGTATCAATTGGATCTGTGGCAAATCTCAGATATATTTTGAATCTTTGAGCATATCGAGAATCATTCACTTGATGGTCGCCTTGGTGCCGACCGGCATAAAAACCGGGGTTGTCAAGGTGATTCCGTTGAGGGTGATCTGTCAAACTCTTGCATTTCACTTCTGTTTGAGTATCTTAAAATCAAGTTTAGACATAGCAGTATTGTAGTAGTAAAAAGTGTAGAATATATAGGATTATACGAGAGAATTTCAACATCATTCCCGTATCCACGTCATTCCGGCGTTAAGTATTGCAGCCGGAATCCACGCTTTAGTGCTTTAGTATGGATTCCCGATCAAGCCGGGAATGACATACGATAGCAGAGCGATTCCTTCTTAGTTTATAATTGTTGTAAAGTATGTTGGAACAAATCAAAGCAGAACTCGCCAAGCATTGCAAACCCGAAGAGAAGAAAGGGCTGTTTTTCTCGTTGTTCGACACCCAAGGTAAACCGCTCGCATCCAACGGAACCATAGAGACCGACAAAACCATAAACCAACTCACTGATCTCATCTACAACGGCCTGCTTGCTAAGCACGAACATACGACCAAGACCGTAGTGATCGACATCATCGAATCATATTTCCAAGAAACAGACATCAACAAATTGCTTGGTCTGCCGACCAAAGATTACGGAGTATTTCTCGTGAACAACGAAACGAAAAAATCATGAGCGATATTGCCCAATACGAAATGAGTGAACGACGTCAAAACGGCACTCGGACTCATCAAGCAGAAATACGGCATCAGCGGCAACGTCAGCATGTATAGTTTCAGGACAGAAAGAGTTACGATAGGACTGTAATTCAAAAAAATATTTGTAGAGGCGATTAGTAATCGCTTTTTATAATATCTATGCACATGCGCAAACTCACCAAAACAAAGATACTTCTCCTCTGTCTCCTTATCGCCCTCTTCGGCGGATTTTTGCTTTATCAAGGCATCACCACCTACCACGCGCACGATACCTTCGATGGCTATTGCAAACGGAGAAGATTGGTAGTTACGAGTACAGGCAGTGAGTACGGCTATTGCAAGGATCTGAGCACGAATAAAGAATACAAGATAATCCTCTTCAAAGGGAGACGATTCTTGGACGGAGATCTGCCTTGCGGTTTTTTGTGTTTTTAAGATTTTTCAGCGCGAAAAAACCTAGCATTGACTTTTGTGAGAATATGTATATATACAAAAAAATAAAAAAACAAAACAACACATATGAAAAAATTATTTCTAGTATTCTGGATACTGCTGGGTATAAACTTAGCGTATTCACAGTCAAAATTTGATACTGCTTCGACGATTTTGATGCAGCATCTTGACGGCAAAAACGTAAAGAATTTTGGATTCGTTACCAACGGCATTGATACGTTGTTCATGAATAACGTGAATTCCATATCTCTGCTTGAAACAAAAGATAAGAAAATAGGGATTTGGCCGTTTGATGCTAAGTTTGCATTTACAGGGACAAAAGAGACCGTGGAAGGTCCGCTTATCAGTCTGAGTAAGACGAAAAGTGGAAATTACACGATTGATACAGTAAAATTCTATTACTTGCTATTTGACAATACTCCATTTGAGACGAAGGTGAAATACACAAAGATCAATAAGACCATCGACAATTTCAAAGAGATATATTTCTCGTTTGAAGATGGTTCTTCCTTCAGGTTCTTGCCAAACGGAAATAGAGAGTATCTTTTCATTTCCACAGGCACGGGAGTTGCTTTCAAATTCGGAAAGTTCTTCCAATAAGGGATTCTATTATCTTCTGAATGGGTGATTATAATCACTCATTTTTTTAAATATAGAATATAGGTCATACGCCAAAAGTTTGTGTTGACTTATTATAGGAAATATGTATAAGTATTTTCGTAAAATGTTTATTTCTAAATCAACATTCATCATGAATCTAAGTTTACAAATGTGTCAAAAACAGACGCAACAGATAAAACAGATACAGAAACAAACACTACAAATACTGCAAAGCCTAAAGCAGACTATGACGATAAGGCAATATCAAAAGCAAGAAGACTTTATAAAATCATTAGTGAATTACGTCAATGAAAAGAATTCTTGGGTAAAATTTGATAAAGACGGTTTTAATTTTACCTATGGATTGGTGCCGTCTTCCTTGGCCAAACCTATTTCCAAGGATTATGGTCCGGCATTTGCTCATTGTTTTTTTAATGGACGGGATTGTCTTTTTGAATGAAGAAAAGTGGCTATTGCAAAAGGGCAATGGGTAATATTTTTAGTAGAAGATAAGATTCCTTTGGAACTGAGAGACCATCTTGCTTTACACGAAAGATGAGAAGAATTATCTTTGTGAAATCACTATTTTGCCAGCCAATTGGAATTTGGCTATGCCAGGAAAATGAAAAAAATCAAGAATTATATGAATCGGATTGATGAAAATCATCCTAGCAAATTTGTCGATCTGCAAGAGAAGATATTGTTCCCTATCATCCCGGAAGAGCTTATGGTCTATCTGATACAGCAAGGATACGATCCTCAAAAAGAACAGGAATTGGAAACAGCGAATGAAATCATCGAAGAGAATCCGTTAACCAATGATGTGACCAGAAAGATAAACGAATATACCAGAGATACGGACATTTTCTGTAAAAACATAAACGACTGCATTCCAAAACTTCAAAAAGATTTGAGTGAAATCTTATCAGAGAAAACGGTTTCAGAATCAAAGACCAAAAAAGTCGCCGAATGCATAAATAGAGAAATTAGGGATGTTTTTAAAAACCTCAGAATAAAAAACTTTTCAGCTCTCTCAAAACCAAAGATTTATCAATCGTTGCAATCGCTTGAGGATGTGGCATTCCAGGATATCAGAAAACATCTTAAATCCATAATAACATTGGAACCCAATACGTTTAAATTGATTCAAAAGGCGAAAAGCGGAACAAGTATTGTAAATATAGAATACAGCGTCGAAGAGCAGGCAAGAATGAACAAAAAATAAGATAATCAATTACTTTGATTTCAGTCAGAATTCAAGATATTTATTTCTAAATTATTTTTACATGAGTCTAAATAAGGCAAACTTTCTGAAAACACTATGAGCCGCTTCCTTGATAGTTCTATGAACGCAGTCTTGTAATTTACATAAAAATCTAAGTAGCTGATGGACTGATAGCAAAGAAAAATCACTAGCAGTAAAAGAAAAGGGGGAAGAACAACAAAATAAGGCATATAGCAGACTTGTACGCAAATTAGCTAAAGAGTATAGCAAATCAACTGACGGCTGACACTATCATGGCAAAAAAACAGAAAAATTTGAAAAAATATATAGTCGTAATGAATCATGAGAGAGCGTTCAGGTAAATGGCAAAATGAAAGATTTTTACACCGAGAGATTTCATTCAAATGGCGAAAAAGGAGATTCAACAATAAATCATACTGAAGGTGAATGAAGTTTTTTTTCAAAAAGAGAACTGTTTTATCAACAGATACTTTCGTGATATGGAAATGGGAAATATGGACTCATCATCAAATTTAATTGAGAAAGCGGTGATGAAGCTTACAAGGTTTATGACACCATAGAAAAAACAGATTTTGACGACAAAATAAAGAAAACAGAAAATTCTCCATTAGTATGATCGCAAGAGAATAGTTGGTTTAATTCATCTGGTTGAAAAATTGATTTCAAGACGCATGTATCAATGTTCTGTTCTCAAGAAGAGAAGATGCTTTGGCTGTTGCCGGAACTTTATTACAATCAGATAAAAGGCCATAGATATGAAACCTATGGGACATTAGTAGATAAACCTTCCGACAAAATACTCAGATTTGCTGATAAACATTGATTTGTTTTGAAACCAAAAATTTTTGTATTGAGGGATATGGATAGTTATCTTAATCCTACGGATCATATTGAATTGCGATGAGTATATATGCGGGTACCAGAGAAGAAAGTACAGACTACATGATGGGAATATCATCCACCGAAAGATACCATTCCTCAAACCACAACCGAACAGATCAAAGAGACCGAAAAACAGATGAACGAAATTTTTGAATATGGACAAAAAGTTATCTTCCACGGCAATTCAAAAGAATTCAAGGATAAGGACGTAGAAAAATGATTGGATAAATTATATGAGATGCTGGAAAAGAATCCTTCATTGAAAATCAAAGTCACGGGATATTATGGATGAGTGCATCCGACACTGCCGTTGGAAAGAGCGGAAAAAGTCAAACAATACCTGGTAAAGAAATGAATCGCAGCTAATAGGATCCAGACGGAATGATGAAAAGAACCGATCGCTAAATCTATCAAGATAGAGATAATCAAATAAGAAAAGTATATAAATTTTATGAATTGATTCCCTAATTTATTGTAAAACTTACAAATATGTGAGAAAAATTTACCTACACCTTTGGTCCAGAGCAATACAAACAATGTTACGCGTCTTTGAAAGCGATAATGAAAGATTTTGATATATACCAATATTTGATTGATAATTGCCCCGAATATTTTTTATCACAGAAAGACAAAACGATTTTTCTGGAACTTCTCGTGAATGGTTCATTGAAAATCGAATTCTGCAGCAATATATCCTCAGACATCTTCAATACATTGATGTTGGCGGAATCCTGATCATTCGCTGAATGATATGGTTCAGATCGGATGGATATATTATTCAATGCAAAGGGGAAAAAGAAACCATGTGAGTACGAGATATTTCTCGATGGAACATATGGGATCCTCATAAAAAATAAAGACAATATACCATTATGTGTCCTTTGATTCGACGTAAACGAAGATGCATTGATGGTAAGACAGATACAATGAATCAATAATAATATGACCAAGAAAATACATCGTGACATCAATAGATTCGTACGAAGAAAATTGTTGATACAGGCTATCACCATACTAGCAAAGAAATTATGAAAAAATCGTATATTCTACCAAAAGAGCGAATATAATCATCGAGATAAAGCAAAAAACAATATCAAATGATATGATAATGTTTTCAGAGAAATAGGATGCAAAGAAGAAGAAAAATCCTTTATTTCGGATATATAATTATAATCTGATCTTATCTATATTCGGTAAGCTTATCCACGCACAAGCATTACCATATCACGACTTATCTATAACGAAGGGCGTGATTTTTTTCGGATGTTTGAGGAAAACAAGGATGCAATATTTCTTCGATTTCGCCCACTGATAGACTTGATCCAAAGGATCATAAAAAGCTATACCATCAGCGTAAGTATTGAGAATTTCATGCAATTGTTCATTGGTATAATTGTCATATTGAATCACTTTAGCGACTGTCGCCGAAGCAGTTACTTCTTTCCCCGCATCTTTGAAATAGACCGTATCTCAGGCCTTGATCCTATCCCAGGGCGCGACCTTCATCATATATCGCCTGGATTCTATCGTCTTTTTACCGGTAAGGATTTTGGGGATCAGTTTCCGTTTCGGATTCATGATGGCGAGATGATCCATGATTATTTCTTGTATAAAAATATGCTTGGTTTTCATTTAATATTTTTGATTACTTCATACGGTTTGTGGATGACGAATTTGAATGAGTTGGAGATGATGATGGTATGAGGATTCATATTTTTGAAAATCCGCGATTCGATCTGCGCCATCTGGTTGGGAAGGAGGTAGACGTAGATGTAGTCGTAACGCATGATATCGGCCTGGAGGAAATTTTTCTTATAGAGTTTCAACTGAGGGTATCATAAGAGCCGATTACACAGCTTACCATAGTGATAAGGAAACCGTTGCAGCTCGTAACCATCGCATTGGACACCGAACTGTTCAGTGAAGAATCTCATCGCTTTGCCGTCACCGCATCATAAGTCCACCAGCTTTTTTCAGCGAGTGAGTTTCAGATGAGCTTTCATCAGGCGGATATGCCTATTGAATGAAGGCACATACATCGCGGTCTTGTCTTTTTTGAACATGAAAACGAGTAACCCGTAGACCACTCGGAACGAAAAAAAGACAACAGAAATAAGTAAGATTCACAGAATGATTTGTTTAAAAACCATTAAAAAAAATTAATGAAAAATTAAAAATTATAGTTTGCCAATCGAATATTTATTCGTTTTGGCAACTACATATCCTTCAATCAAAAATAAAAAATATATTTTTAAAGAAGGATATGATAATGAAAAATGATTGAATGGTATCTTTATGAACTATGGTAATATACAATAGTTGATAATATAACAAATCCTACATTATTCACTTTTCATTATTCATTATTCATTAGTTTATTTATGATGAGGATTAATCACAACTCCTTTTCCCTTGCTTGTTCGTGCTAACCATTCTGCTCTGAGCAATGCTCTATACTGCCGGCCATATTGGAAGACGCTGAAGATGGTTGTTGTTGTGATATATAAACCGACTCATGTCTGCATGGTATAGACGAACGAACCGATCATGAAGACGAGGAATATATTCATAAATCACATCATCTTGCCCATATCAGGTGTCTTCTGTCCTGGAACATCTGGAGTCGCAGGTTTGGCAAGCGTAGTGAGTTTAGTCTGTAGGAACGTGAACACTGCAGCTATGATGGTAAGTGCGATATTTTTGGTAGCCAAAAGATTCATACCGAGGAAATGAGTATTGATCACTCCTGTCTTGAGTGCATCAGATTCGATGAATTTCGCTCCGAAACTATGGAAGAAACTATAGAGCCGTTCTTGCGGTATCGTAGCGGCGGCCATATGTCTGATCACATAATAGAGTCAGATAAAGACAGGGATCTGGATGATCATCATGAGACATCACTTGAACGCTCACTTTCCATCAGTCTTGAAAAGCTTCATGGTTTCTGCGGACAATTTTTTTGGATCGTCTTTGTATTTTTCTTGGATTTCAGCAAGCTTCGGCTGAAGCGCTCCCATACCTTTCTGCATATCATTGCCAGCCAAGGTAGTCTTGATCATAAGTGATCTGACAAGGACAGTCAAAAGTACGATAGCGATACCGAGATTGCCACCGAAGATAGTAAGGAATATCACCAAGATATTGAAAGTTGGACGATACAAAATCTCTGTAAACAACATTCACAACATAACAAAATTTTATCATATAAAATTTATGGTTACAGGTTGCAGGTTACAAGTCACAGGTTTTATATGTATTCCCTGCTCCCTTTATCCTGCTCCCAATCTTCGAGTTATATGGTCATGATTTCATCAGACTTGTTTTTGACGAGTTCATCGACTTTGTCGTTCATGGTTTTGACTAATGCGTCGATTTCTCTCTCATTTCTTTTGCTTTCGTCTTCACCGATCTCTTTGGCGTCGAATACAGCCTTATTATCTTTCATTGCTTCCTGTCTCGCCATCCTGATACGACCTTTGACGTCTTCACCCATAGCTTTCACTTGCTTGGTGATTTCCGTTCTTCTGTCTTGGGTCAACGCAGGGATTTTTACGATAACATAACTTCCTTCATTTTGCGGAGTCAATCCTGCATTAGCATCATAAATAGCTTTTTCTACATGTTTGAGTTCGTTTTTATCTCGTGGTTCTATTTTTATTGTTTGTCCATCCATGATGGTTACGTGAGCAATCTGAGGGATTTTCATAGGTCCGTATGACGCCTCCACGGTGATGTTTTCAACTAATCACGCTGAAGCTCTTCCTACTTGCAAAGCTTTGAGTTCTCCCAATAGATGTTGGATAGCTTTGTCCATTTGTTGACTATGTGTATTCAAGTCCATTTTTACAAATGTAGAATGTAAAATGTAGAATTCAGAATTATTTATTTTATTTTTTTGATTTAATTTAGCTTTCAGCTTTAATCTTTAGGCTAAAGTATAATAGTAAATCAGTTCGAATTTGCAATATAATATATCCAGTTACAAGTTACAGGTTACAGGTTTAAGTAACTTGCTCCTTGCTCCCTGCTCCTTTGTTCTTGTAATTAGCAAGGATTTCCTTAGTATATATGAGTTATATAAAGCGTTCTCGCTCTTCATATGTCCTTCCAGCGTGTACAAGGACTAGCCAAGAGTGACCTGGAAGAAATTACAAGGTATGAAGAATCACGAGAGCTTTTTTTATTTAAAGAAAAAAAAATGACAGAATTTAAAGATTTATGAATCTGAGAACAGACATTACAAGCATTGACCAAAAAATGATTCGTGACGCCATCTCCGATCCAAGCACAAGTTATTCCCCTCTTGCTCAAAGGAGAAAAGAACGTCATAGGACAAGCAGCGACCGGAACAGGAAAGACTGCAGCTTTTGGCATTCCGTTAATAGAAAAGCTTACGCCGACAAATAAAGTGCAAGCATTGATTTTGGCACCAACCAGAGAATTAGCTACACAGATAGCGGAAGAGATAGATTCGCTTCAAGGAAAGAAAGGATTGAAAGTGATGGCGATCTATGGGAAGCAATCATATGAAATCCAGCATAGAGCACTCAAAAGATGAATAGATATATTAGTTTGAACGCCAGGAAGGATCATGGATCATTTGAATAGAAAGACTTTGGATCTGAAAAACCTTTCCTATTTCATCCTCGACGAAGCGGACGAGATGCTGGATATGTGATTTATCGATGATATCGAAACCATTTTCAAGGAGACCAAACCAGAAAAAAAAGTATTGTTATTTTCTGCGACTATGCCGAAAGAAGTCTTGCAGATAGCGAAAAAATATATAGGCGAATATGAATTGATAGCTGCACCGAATACAGAGATAACAGGAGAGCAGACAGACCAGACCTATTTTGAAGTTCAGGAAAGAGATAAGTTTGAATTACTCCGCAGGATCATGGATACGGAAAGTGATTTCTATGGAATCATCTTCTGCCACACAAAAGCTGATGTAGACGGTTTGGTTTCAAGACTCAATGATGAGTGATATAGCGCAGAAGGCCTTCACGGCGATTTAGCGCAAAAACAAAGAGAGCATTTTCTCCAGCGTTTCAAAGACAAAAAAGTGAAGATTCTCGTAGCTACGGATATCGCCGCCAGAGGAATCGACGTCAACGATGTGACGCACGTCATCAATTATGCGATACCACAGAATGCTGAAAGATACACGCACAGGATAGGAAGGACATGAAGAGCTGGGAAAGAATGAACAGCAATCACGTTCATCACGCCAAAAGAATACAGCAAGATGTCGTACATCAAGAAAGTGAACAAGGTCGATATCAAGAAAGGGCAGATACCGAATATCGAAGGAGTCATCGAAAAGAAAAAAGATAAGCTGAATGAGAATATCCAAGGCGTGATAAAAAAAGAAAGTCATAAAGACTATACGGAAATAGCAGACAAGTTGATAGAGAATACTAACCCCCGCGATGTCGTAGCGGCATTATTGAAGATGCATTACGAAAGCGATTTCGATCAAACAAGATATAAAAATATCGTAGAACAGACGAGAGAAAATAGATTTGCAAGCAAATGAACACCGTGAGGACAGACAAGATTATTCATAGCATTATGAAGAAGAGAAGGCTACACCGCTCGCTCATTATTGGAATTGATTACGAAAGAATCCGGAGTACCGAGCAGAGATATGGATGATCTGAAGATGATGGACGACTTTTCGTTTATCAGCGTCTCACCGATGAACGCAGCGATCATCACCAACGCTTTCGCTGACAAGACTATTCACGGCAAAAAAGCCATCATCAATAGAGCCAAAGAATCTACAAGCGATTCTAGATGACCAAGAAGAGAGTTTCCGCCGAGAAAAAGTTTCTGAGATAGAAAAGAGTTTCCACCAAGAAAAGATTTTTGAACAAAGAAAGATTATCCACCAAGAAAGCCATACGGAGACAGAAAAGAGTTTGGAGAAAGAAAGCCTTATGGAGACAGAAAAGAGTTTTGACCAAAAAAAGACTTCGGTCCTAAGAAAGAATTCTGACCGAAAAGAGAATTTGGTCCGAGAAAAGAATTCTGAGCTAAAAAAAGTTTCTGAGCAAGAAAACCATATAAAAGACCTTAAATACATTGTCTAGGTTTTTTGATTGAAAAATTTTCAAGAATAACTACACTCCAAACACACAAATATTTATTTAGTAGTCGAAAAGATGTCTCTAGCGAACAAGTATCGTCCACAGACCTTTGATGCTATCATCGGACAGACCCATATCACAGAAATCCTCAAAGCACAGATGAGTACGCATAAGCAGATTCATCACAATTACCTATTATTCGGACCGAGAGGAACAGGAAAGACGACCGCTGCGAGAATCTTGGCGAAAGCGATAAATTGTCTGGATCCAAAAGACGGAAATCCATGCAACAAATGCTTCAACTGCCAGACCATCAACGAAGGCAAGACATTGGACTACGTGGAAATAGATGCCGCTTCGCATACCGGAGTGGATAACATCAGAGAAGAGATATTGGACAAAGCGGCGTATCCGCCAGCAAACTTGAAGAAAAAGATATATGTGATAGATGAAGTCCACATGCTGAGCAAATGAGCGTTCAACGCACTGTTGAAGACCATCGAAGAACCGAGGGATAACGTCTGTTTCATCCTTGCGACGACAGATATCCAGAAAGTTCCTGACACTATCATCTCGCGTTGTCAGGTCTTCAATTTCAAGAAGATAGACAAGAAAGAGATAGGAAAACGGCTCAAGATGATCTGCGAAAAAGAAGAGCTCACGGCTACCGATGAAGCGATAGAACTGATTGCTAAGATATCGGAATGATGCGCTCGTGACGCGGTGAAATATATGGACCAAGTGAGCGTTTTAGGTAATATCGACGAAGCGCATATCACGAAATTCCTCGGTGTCGCATCAGAGACCTTGATCAAAGATTTCTTGGGATTGATTCAAGCCGGTGATGCAAAAACGATTTTCGAGAAAGTGGACGACATACATAATCAAGGCATAGACCTGCATAATTTTGCTAAACAGACGTTGATGTATATCGATCAGATTTTCCTTGAAGACATAAATTTTTCTACCAGGATATCTGAAACATTCACGGACATTATCGGAAACATCAGATATTATCCCTACCCTGCGATCGTCTACAAAGTCGCGATAAATAAACATTTGGAAAGAAATTTAGCTGCTCCACAGAAATAACGATGGAAGAGAACGGCAAGCTTAACGAACGCACCTTTGAGGATATTGTTGTCCAGCTTATAGAAAAGATCAATAAACCTTCAATAAAAAATTCACTTAAAGACAGCATCATCATAGATAAAATCACCAGCGAAGTTGTATATATCATCACCATCAGCAAAGTGGCGCAGCTCATTTTCAGCAACAAAGAAAACATGAGATATATCGAAGACAAACTCAGCGAGGTTCTGGGCAATCAAATAAACATCAATGTAACATTTGAAAATAAAGAAAATTATTTTATGAGAAAATTAGGATAAAATTATGCAGCTACAGCTCAATCATCTCTACAAACATCGGGAAAGACTCCAGCAAAAGCACGGAGAGCAATCACTTTTTGCTATTCATGGAGCTGGATGTATAGAGCAACCGAATATCTGTTTTGTCTTTATGAATCCTACCGGAAAAAATATTTCTGCAGTCAAACAGCGAAAGTGAATCCGTGCGCCGCGATTAGGAACCAAGAATGTATGGAAGATATTTTTTGCAAGCAACATCATCAGCAAAGCGACCTTCGAAAAAATCCAGAGTATGAAATCAGATGAATGGTCGGAAGAGTTTTCAGAAAAATTATATAAAGAGATAGCAGCTAAGAAGGTCTATATCACCAACCTCGCCAAATGCACACAGATAGATGCGAGACCGCTGTCGGATAAAGTGTTCAAGGAATATCTCGCACTCACACAGGAAGAATTAGCGATCGTCCAGCCTAAGCACATCATCACTCTTGGCAATCAAGTCAGCTCGATTTTGCTTGGCAGACCCATCAAAGTTTCCGAATATATATTCGACCGCCAAAAAAACCAGTCTGCCTGTCAGGTAGGCAGGTGAAACGAAGTTTTTTTGGATGCGAGAGTTATACCGACGACTTGAGAAGCTGTAAGTACGAACGGAGTGAAGAAATTACAGGTTTCGAAAGCGGGTAGGTATAAAAAAAATGAGTACGAAACACTCATCATAAAAGGCAAAGAATATAAAGTATATCCAACTTTCTATCCGGTTGGACAGGGCACGAGAAATATGCCGCTTGCTATACAAAGAATACACACAATATATTCGTAATTGATTTTAATATTCCTATTCCTCTAAATAAATTTCTTTTTCAATACCCCAGAGCAACTCTTCCAATCTCTGATAACGATCATCATATTTATTCACATAAGCTTCTTTTGCTTTTTTGGGTAATAACGCCCAAAAGAGACGAGCAGGAAGTTTTATTTCATGTTTTCCAAGTTCCAGAATAAGAAGAGTATCCTCATCAATGCTAGGGTGTGTTATATCTTTTACCCTGATCACAATATCTTTTATCTGGTCAAATTCCTTAAAAAAAAGTTGAATATGTTTAGAACTAATTTTACTTGAAAGTTCCTTGATACAAATATATCAAAAAATTTCTGAATAAAAATTCAAATCATATTCGGAAACAGCATTATATGTATGTGTAATCTGCTTAGAAGTATCATAAATGATTTTTGTAATGTCTTCATCCAATTTTTCTCTGATTCACATATGATCAACATCACGATTGATTTTTATGAATCTGTTTTTTAATTCTCATTTTCATCACATATCCAAAAAATCTACCAAATAAATGGAAATTAGGATAATTATTTTATATAAAAAGTCAAGACAGCTATTTCAGGTAAGCTTTGACTATTCTGATGTTGAAATGGAAGGTTTTCACTTCTTCGAAAATAAATTTTTCACCATACAGCTGACGTAAAATATCTACTTGCCAGGTCATCATCTCCAAGAACATCACGAGATTTTTTGGTTTCAAAGTAAGTAATTGATCGAACATTCTTTTATAATAATCGAGTCCGTCATCACCACCGACGAAAGCAGGTTTCGGTTCTCGGTTTTTGACATTGTCCGCTACATTCTCGTTAAACGTTTTTTCTGGGATATATGGTAGATTAGCTACGAGAACTGTGTTTTTATCAAGTAGTTCACTCTTTCCGTGAATGAGGAAATCCAGCAGATCCGAATGTAAAAACTGTACTTTTCAAGAATATGTTTTGATGAGATTATGGTAATTTTTCTTCGCGACTTCCAAAGCATTCTCGTAAAAATCCGTGAATATCGCCTCAGAGAAATAGTCAGGATTTTGCAGCAATGTAGAAATTCAAAGCACTCAGCAACCTGTTCAAATATCCAATAAAACATTGGTTACAGGTTTCAGGTCTCAAGTTACAGGTTCTCTTTGCTCCCTGCGACTTGCTCCCTGCTCCTGAATGTATTCCGTCGTCGCAGTAATCATATATTCAGTCTCCGGTCTTGGAATAAGCGTAGCATCACTAACGATAAACTTGGTTCAGAAAAATTCTACATAGCCGAGAAGGTATTCCAGTGGCTTCTTGTGAAGTACATACATGTCGTACGCATCAATCATCTTTTTAGTCAAATCGGCGTCCATCTCATCGTCCATCTTGCTCCGGAGATCTTCCCTCGAAAAGGAAGTATATGCGCAAAAAAGTTTCTGAAGAATAAGTTTCTCAGGATATTTCGGATCAGCCAAAAGGGCTCCTATACTTACCATAATTTGCAATTCAAGGATAAATAGTTAAATAGTAATCATTAAAATCATTTTATCACTCATCATTAGTCGTGAAATTAATTCGACCAATCATTACAAGCATCTTGCTCATATATGTACGAATCCGAATCATAAATACAATTTTTTCGCAAAAAAAAATCAAGATCTGAATAACCCTCAAAGTGTTCGGACTCGCCATCATCATCGTCGGATCGCTCTTCGCCTACACCTATCTGCTCTGATATTTCGGGCAGCAGAACTTAGCTCTGACGAATGTAATCAACACAAAAAGCTTACTAATGTTCGTAGGATATTGCACCATATTTGTCGTACTCGTAACGATTTTCTTTAGGAATCGATATAAAAGAATCGCACAAATACTTCTTATCTGATCAATATTTTTCGTAGCGCTCGCTTACGGAGGATTTCTTGCATGAATAAATACATTAATTCTCTATTACTTGGTTTCCGCGTATGCAGAAGAGTATATGAAATATTCTGCAGGAAATAATATGTTTCTGGCAAACAAGGAACCGAACGAAAGTAATCTGATCTTCTTCTGTATCCTGGTCGGATTGTGATTCAGCGCAGTAGAAAATATCCTGTATATCGGCAATAATCTGCTGAATCACCAAAGCGTGAATATCGTCAACCTGCTTATCGGCAGAGGATTAGTGAGTACGTTGATCCATATTGTTTCAACATCACTGATCGCATTTATTATGATCAAAACCAAAAAAACCAATACTATTATCATACCTGTTATCTTAGGTATCATCTGAGGTTTCTGACTTCATAGTATCTACAATATCAGCCTGCAATACAGTCTCAGTTATATCACAATACCGATGGTCATCCTCGCATTTTTCTTGATGACGTACTTAACTTTTCAATCTGACATCATCTATAGATCGCCAACCAATTAAGTCCGAAATATTTTAATGAGGAATTAATGTGTTGGCGACTATATATTCTTCAATCAAAAATAGAAAATATTTTTGAAGGAGAATATATAAACAACAGCAATAGTTTTTTTATATTCTCTCGGATAATGAAAATCATCGCATTCTCATGATCTTCCAGAACAGGCAAAAGTACAGCCATTCAGACGTTGAAAGCGTTATTTGAACAGCAAGGCAAGAAAGTAAAAGTGTTCGATGAAACTGCACAAATCTATATAAATAATCATCCGGGACCAATCGAAGACAGATATATATTCGAAAAATTTATCATGGAAGAAGAGACCAAAAGACTCTACGAAATGCAAGAGATAAAGAAAACGCAGCAATATGATATCGTGCTTGCGGATAGGACATTCATGGATGCTTTCGTATACATCTATCGAGCGATCATCCATGGGCATATCACGAATCCGGATATTCTCGCACACACGAAAGAGATTGAACTAAGCAAGGAAGTCTATGATGTAGTCGTGTGTTTCGATACCATGATCCATCTGGACAAGAATTTCGCGGATTACAACGAGACAGATATCAATGCGATATTCAGGCATAGCATGCATAGCGTATTCGGCGATAAACTACTATATTATCCGAACAATAGGGAATTCGAAAAAGATATAGATAAGTTTTTAAGCACATATATACAATAATTTTTTTATAACAGAAAAAACTGCCCAAGAAGAGCAGTTTTTTATAATAGCATTAAAAAGAGACAAAGACATGGTCGGGTATAGGTATTAAGTTCATTATAGGTTAGAGTGGTGGTCTATCCTCACCTTCCGGTAAGGATGCCTTGTTACGACTTAACCCCAGTCATCGGTTCTCTCCTTAATCCGCATGGCGAATCTTTAAAGAGCCCCAACTCCCATGGTTTGACGGGCGGTGAGTGCAAGGAACAGGGACATATTCACGGTGACATGGCTGATTCACCATTACTAGCAATTCCAACTTCATGTAGTCGGGTTTCAGACTACAATCCGAACTGAGGGTAGCTTTGAAGATTTGCTCCACCTTGCGGTATTGCTTCTCATTGTAACTACCCATTGTATGATCTATGAAGCCCCAGACGTAAGAGGCATGAGGATCTGACGTCATCCTCTCCTTCCTCCCGCTTACGCGGGCAGTCTCGTTAGACATATTTAACTAACGATGAGGGTTGCGCTCGTTACTAGACTTAACTAGACACCTTGCGGCACGAGCTGACGACGACCATGCACCATCTGTGAAAAGCGCTGTATTGCTACAGCTATACGACTTTCATCGTAGACACAATCCATGTCAAGTCTGGGTAAGATTCTTGGCTTAGTATCCAATTAATCTAGATCATCCACTGCTTGTGTGTTCCCCCGCCTATCCCTTTGTGTTTCATTCTTGCGAATATACTACACAGGCGCCTCGCTTAACGTGTTAACTTACGGCACCTCCATAACTTTTATAATAACAGATGCTATCATAAAAGTTATGGAGACACCTAGCGAGGATAATTTACAGCTTGAACTACCGGGGTATCTAATCCCGTTTGCTCCTCAAGCTTTCGTCCATCACCGTCAGAATAATCATAGTTAGCTGCTTTCGCTTTCGGCGTTCTTTCCGATATCAACGCATTTCACCGCTCCACCGGAAATTCCACTAACCTCCAATATTCTCTAGATATACAGTATCTATTCCCTTTCCATGATTGAGTCATGGTATTTGAAAACAGACTTATATATCGGGCTACGGACACTTTACGCCCAGTAAATCCGGATAACGCTTGGGACCTACGTATTACCGCGGCTGCTGGCACGTAGTTAGCCGTCCCTTATTCTTGGTGTACCGTCATTCGTCTTCCACCAAAAAAGGAGTTTACACACCGTAATGCTTCATCCTCCACGCGGAATCGCTGCATCAGGCTTTCGCCCATTGTGCAAGATTCCTCACTGCTGCCTCCCGTAGGAGTATGGACCGTATCTCAGTTCCATCGCGGCCGGACATCATCTCAGACCGGCTACCCGTCAAAGGCTTGGTAAGCCATTACCTCACCAACTACCATGATAGGACGCACCCTCCTCCAAAAGCGATAAATCTTTCCTCACATTGGAATTTCACCATCGTGAGCATATTGAGAATTAGCTACATCTCTATAGTTGTTCTCAGCTTTTGGGCAGATTAAGTACGCGTTACTCGCTCGTTTGCCACTAATTTTATTCTGTATTGCTACAAAATAAAACTCGTTCGACTTGCATGTGTTAGGCGTTCCGCTAGCGTTCATCCTGAGCCAGGGTCAAACTCTTCAAAAAAAACCATGCTTTATCTCTTTTTAATGCTATTAATGATCACACGCGTAGCTGAATCGATCGATAAGCGAAATATTAGGATAGTTGAGATGGGATAATTGGGGTGAAGAGTTTAATCTCATCTATCACAACGAAATCGCGTATTGCAATTTGACCTATTCATCTACTGTAATGGTGGCGCTAATCTACTTTCCCAGAGCTGACAGCTCAAGTATCATCGACTGGCAAGGACTTAACTTCTGTGTTCGGAATGGGAACAGGTATTTCCCCAAGCCACATCAACACCACCGTTAGAGTAAATGAAAATCCTACTATAATGAAGAGGTTATTTAGTACAATAGTATGATATATTACGTTCAAAAAAAAACAATAAATCTCGCTCGATCTATTAGTATGTCTCTGCTAAATCCATTACTGGACGTACACATAACACCTATCAACCCAGTAGTCTACTGGGGATCTTACCTCCGAAGAGAGAGCAATCTAATCTTAAAACAAGTTTCCCACTTAGATGCTTTCAGTGGTTACCTTTTCCCAGCGTGGCTATCCAGCTGTGCCACTGATGTGACAACTGGTTAACTAGAGGCTAGTCCATCCCGGTCCTCTCGTACTAGGGACAGCGTTTCTCAAATTGCTTACGGTTACAGTAGATAGGGACCGAACTGTCTCACGACGTTCTGAACCCAACTCGCGTCCCGCTTTAATAGGCGAACAGCCTAACCCTTGGGACCTTCTACAGCCCCAGGATGCGACGAGTCGACATCGAGGTGCCAAACGGAGCCGTCGCTATGAACGCTTAGGCTCCATTAGCCTGTTATCCCCGGAGTAACTTTTATCCGTTGAGCGGATCCCCTTCCACATGGAAGATCCGGATCACTTTAACCTACTTTCGTATCTGTTCGACCTGTTAGTCTCACAGTTAAGCTTGCTTTTGCTAATATACGTCCACCACGGTTTCCATCCGTAGCAAGCAAACCTTTGTACGCCTCCGTTACTTTTTAGGAGGCACCCGCCCCAGGTAAACTGACCAACTGACACTGTTTCCCGTTTTTGCGAGATTAGAGATGCTATATGCGTTGAGTGGTATCTCATTGTTGACTCCGCCCGGACCAAAGTCCAAACCTCAAAGTCTCCCACTTATGCTGAGCAACACATACTACAGCCCAATATCAATTTACAGTAAAGCTTCACAGGGTCTTTCCGTCTAACTGCAACTACCCGGCATTTTTACCGGGAATGTAATTTCACCGAGTCTAAGATTAAGACAGTGTGGAGATGGTTATGCCATTCATGCGCGTCGGAACTTACCCGACAAGGTATTTCGCTACCTTAGGACCGTCATAGTTACGGCCGTCATTCACCAGTGCTTAACTCTCGAGCGTGAACAAGAGAGCATAACATTCTGGCATTGGACAGGCATCACTTCCTATACATCCTCTTTCGAGTTAGCAGGAAGCTGTGTTTTTGATAAACAGTCCCCCCCACGTCATTCGCTGCGGCCCATATTGCTATGGGCAGGGCTTATTGCTAACTTACGCCCGCTAATTTGCCAAGTTCCTTAATCATTAGTTGTCTCGATTGCCTTAGTATTCTCTACTATCCTACATGTGTCTGATCTGAGTACGAGTTATACACACATAAGTTTAGCGGGTTTTCTTGGCACCAGAACTATGAGAATCAATCAATCCGAAGACATCAATTCCGATCAGACTCGAGAATAAGAGCGGATTTGCCTACTCTTACCTCCCCAATTGCTTGGAGATCTTGTCATCTCGACCCACATTCTTAGTGGGCTCTCACACGTCCCGATGCGTCACCGCATCACTGTATGTATAAGGGCTGGAATATTAACCAGCTATCCATCGACACCCCGTTTCCGGGTGAGCCTTAGGTCTCGCCTAACCCTACGACGATGAACGTTGCGTAGGAATCCTTAGGGTTTCGGCAGCAAGGATTTTCGCCTTGCGTCGTTACTTATGTCAGCATTTTTACTTCTTTATAGTCCAGTCGAAGCTCACGCCCGACCTTCAATCCAAAAAGAACACTCTCCTACCGACTTATTCACCGAGGTGAATAGTCCTTCAACTTCGGTATATAGCTTAGCCCCCTTACATTTTCGGCGCACCTTCGCTTGTCCAGTGAGCTGTTACGCTTTCTTTAAAGGATTGCTGCTTCTAAGCAAACCTCCTGGATGTTTAAGCAAAGACACCTCCTTTTCCACTTAGCTATACTTTTGGGACCTTAGTTAGAAATCTGGGCTGTTACCCTTTTGACCACGAAGCTTAGCCCCCGCAGTCTCACTTTGCAATATTCCTCATAGCAT
>CAIVEC010000037.1 GCA_903904875.1 uncultured bacterium
AATGAAAGAAAAAGATTTTTTCAGATGTATATACAAAAGGCTGAAAAACGCGCAAAAATGAAATTGTTTAATGTCGATACGTTGGACGAATTGGTCAAAAAAAGCGGTGGGTTTTCTGCAGAATATATCAAACAACTTATTTCTTCATGCGTAAAAGAATATCTCTATGCCTATATCCAAAAGAAAAATTCTTTCATTATCAAACAGAATTTCATCTCCTCAAAAATCAATGACATCGCCAAATGAATCAGCGAGAAAAGATTGAAATCTCCGCTTGAATTATCACAAAGAAAAAAGATTTTGAAGACATTTATAGATCAATATACCATGAAAAGCCTGGTTTTCTGAGAACTTACCGGTGATAAAAAATCTACATTACTTGATTATATTTTGAAACGCACTAATTTTTTTACTGAATCTGAGCTTACTACCTTGATGCAGGATTGTTTTGACGAATATCAGAGAAGAAAATCCGACTACCAAGAAAAAAATCTTATCAACAAGGATTTTATTCTTGATAAGATAGAAGAATTAAGATACGAGGAAAAGATAAAGTGAAAGAGTCCATATCTCAGTAATACGTAATATTACCCTTTATAAACAGATTATAGTTTTATCTGTCCCTTGGAATTTTCAAATAATTCTTTTTTGAACGCTTCAATATATCCGCTATTAATACTAATTTCACCTTCAACGTCTTTATCGTATTTTTCTTCTATGGTCTTTACACCATATTTATTCAAAATATTCCTTACGATAGGAACCAGGTCAAACGAATAGTTGAATTTTACGGTCTTCATGATTTCCGCTTCTACGATTTTGGCGTGCTCGATCGTTTGTTTTGCACATTCGCCGTAGGCGTGGATCAACCCTCCGACGCCAAGCAATGTTCCCCCAAAAAATCTCGTAACTATCACCATCACGTTATGTAACTCGTATTTTTCTATCATGTTCATGATGGGTTTCCCTGCAGTGTTCGTCGGTTCGCCTGCATCGGAAACTTTATGGTATTTACTTGTATATATCGTTGTTCAGAAAATATCTTGATTGATCAGTACATCGTATCTGTAAGCGAAACAGTGATGGCTGGCGTCAGGATATTTTTTTTCTATCTGTGCTAAGAAATTATCAGTATCCTTTTTATCTTCACCATGAAAAATATTTCCGATGAATCTCGATCACTTGATTTTCGGGATTTCGTATTCGCTGTGTTCATATACTGTCTTGTAGAAACTTTTGTCCATCTGATTTTTTTAGATATCAGTTTTTACGCTGACTTTAAATTCTGAAGTAATAAAGATGGTTATTATTCCATGGATGAGTATCCGTACCGGTGTGAGGCTGACGAATTGGAACATATACGGGTTGTTCGCAACCGCTGTTGCTATACTTCATATCGCAGTGATATTGATGCCGTTCATTCCCAAGAGCACTATTTGTAACGTAAGCACCATGCTGATCACGGTGAGCGGCACAAAGATCAATTGCAGCATTTTTTTGAGCGCTTCGTCAGTAGGAAGCACTATCCTTATTTTAGATGTCCTATACACGATGACCAATAAAATCACATACATGATCAATATGATAGTCATGCTTCCATTGTTCAGAAAATTTGCTACTTTGTCATATCCGAATCCCATGAAAGTCAGATCCGGAGTTTTCTTCATTGTTTCGACTGCGAGATTGATGGATTGCGAAGCTGCAAGACAGATGCTCGTCAAAATATAATTTCCCAGAATTATCCTGATCATCTTATCTATTCCGATGGTAAACGAAAAGATCGCCAGGATTCCGACGAGGATGACTATTCCATACGTGATGAGATTTTCGGTCATGTTAATTGAATGCAGAATTTAAAATTCAGAATTCAGAATTCAGAATGAATATGTTTCAATAGATGATGTTTAAGTTTTTTTGTTGAAAAAGTCCT
Source organism: uncultured bacterium (assembly GCA_903904875.1). Taxonomy (GTDB): domain Bacteria; phylum Patescibacteriota; class Gracilibacteria; order Absconditabacterales; family Absconditicoccaceae; genus CAJBLF01. The sequence continues at coordinate 1,931 of CAIVEC010000037.1, forward strand.
TGTGATGTATACACTCTATTACATATGTTTTATATGTATCCAATTTGATGAGATTTTCAACTAGAAGATGATTCACTATACGGGAGATACTTGTTATCATAGTAGTTATCTCTGTAGGTCTGTTATCCGTGGTTGTCGTGCTCACCAATGGGATGAGCTATGTCCAGAGGACGAGGGAGAAAGTGATTGCATTGAATCTTGCGAGAGAATGAATGGAAGCCGTTTATCAGATCAGAGATACAAATCGGACGAGACGGGCCTGAGTCAAAGACTGATGTCGGCTCAAAATCAATCCGTTGGTAGATGAATGAAATCCAGGATGTACTGTTGATGATTTCCGATTTACTTCCGGCGCTTATGCGCTTCAACGTTTGACAGCGTTAGGACAGGAATATTTTGCGTTGACTGGTCCTTGGTTGACATGAATCAATCTCGGTGATGGTTTGGATAGCGGTGATTATAATTTTTCTTTATGTCAGCAGAGCGGAATTTGGTATTCATGTATATGAACACCGCCTACAACGAGTGAAGGAAAATATTTCAGGGAGATTGACTGATTATGATTATATCTCAAGGATGTTCCAATAACCTGATGAACCGAAATCCCTTGTACATGATGAATAGATCCTCAATGTGGAAATAGCAGAGCCAAGGAATTCCGCTTCTGCAGCAGAGTGGTCTATATAGGTGAGAGTACGGGTGAGGTAAAATTATGCGGAGTGATAACTAACTTCAAAGGAAAATAACTAAAAATAGTTTTAAGTGCTAAGTTTTAAATAGAAGGAATTCCATAACTTAACATTTAGCACTTAACATTTAGCATTATTGTTTTTACGTATGGATGTGAAGGAATTAGAAAAATTCTTTAATTACAAGCCATTCCTCAACCAGGATCCGCAGATCATCTTGGATAAGATTCTCCATAAAGCGAAAAAATATCTCCCAGCAGAACAAATTGTTCTAATCCAAAAAGCGTATGATTATGCTGCAGAAAAACATCAATGACAGATGAGACTTTCCTGAGAACAGTATATCGTCCATCCGCTCAGAGCGACAATTTTCCTCATGGAAATCAAACCGGATATGGAAACCATCCAGACATGCATCCTGCATGATGTGATGGAGGATTGTAATGTTTCAGAAAAAGAGATAGAAAAAGAATTCGGTGCTGAAGTAGCATGATTGTGCGAATGAATGGTCAAGGTCTCCAAAATCAAATATAAATGAGAAGACAGACATCTGGAAACACTCAAAAAAACGTTTCTTGCGATGGCGCGTGATCTGAGGGTAATCTTCGTAAAACTTGCTGATCGTATCCATAATATCCAGACATTATATTATCATCCTAATCCGTCCAAGAGACAGAAAATCGCACAGGAAACGATGAAAATCTTCGTTCCTATCGCCAAGAGACTTGGACTCTATTATTACCAATTGTATCTGGAAAACGGTTCGTTCAAAGTCTTGGAAGAGGAGGCATTCAATGATATTTTCAATTATCTCAAAAAATATTTCGGTGAATGAGAAAAATATACGGAGAGAGGCATCAAAACGTTGACGAGTCTCCTGCAGAAAGAATGAATCGAGAATTTCGAGGTCAAAGGAAGGATCAAGAGTCCGTATAGAGTGTTTGAAAAACTCCAGAAAAGATACAAGACGACAGAGATCAGCACCGTTATGGATCTGCTTGCGTATAGAGTGATCACCAAAACGGTAAGCGACTGTTATATGGTGCTTGGTATCATCCATAAATACTATACGCCGCTCATCAAAAAAATCAAAGACTATATCGCCGTACCTAAATTCAATGGCTACCAAAGCATCCACACAACCGTGCTCGGGATGTTCCGTTTTCCTACGGAAATCCAAATCAGGACGTATGAAATGGATGATGTGGCTGAATTCTGAGTAGCGGCGCATTTTGCCTATATGGAACATAACGCTCCCGTTAAAGTGCCTGAACAGCAAGGTGAATGGATCAAAAAATTACAGGATATCGTCACCAACTACAAATCGCTTGATGATAAGGAACAGTTCAAAAAAGAGCTCAATATCGAGATCCTCGAGAAACGTATTTTCTTGTATACACCACAAGGGGATGTCATCGAATTGCCTATAGGAAGCACAGTCTTGGATTTTGCGTTTGCTGTCCATAGTACCATCTGATTGAGTTTCAAAAATGCCATTGTCAACGGAGAGATCAAACCTATCAGTTATGTTCCGCAAACGTGAGATGTAATCAAAATCAATACATTCAAAAACAAATATTCTGCCAACAAACATCGATTGGAATTCCTCCATACGTCCGGCGCAAAAAACAACCTTATGAAATTTCTCAAAGGACAGCAAAAAGAACAACGCATCGCTCAAGCGCTTCATGAGCTCAATAAACATCTCAAGATATTCTGATTGCCGCTTTTTTATTCTTCCAGCGATCAAATCAGCAAAAAATATTCCAAAGAGGAAATAGAAAGGAAATTGCTTGCTATCCTGGATAAAAAAGAAACCTATTCACAGCTTATCAAGAGCGTATATCCCAAAGAAGTCGCTGCCCAGAAAGAGCAGATATATACCGGTCCGAAACCTGCTGAAAAAGATTTGAAAGATTTTAAAGATACTTTGGCAGTCGTGGTGGATGGCGATACCTTGATTAATTATTATTTTTGTCATGAATGTAAACCAAAGCCAGGAGACAAAATCATCGCCAAGACAGGAAGAGATGGTATCAGAATCCATGCTGTAGATTGTAGAGGAATCAAAACGATAGCATTGGATAAATTACTTGAAGCCCATTGGGTAGGAGATACAGAAAATATCTACAAAATCCGGATTGAAATAAAAGTTTCTAGCAGACAAGGAAATATTATCGGGATGATGAAAATTTTTAATGATCTTCATATTCCCGTACTTCAAGTCTCTATGAAAAATCTTATGGAAAATATGAGTTTGTTTGCTTTTGAAACTGAATTTTCCGATCTAGGCAAGATATCGTTCTTGCTTAATAGCTTGAAAAAACATGATGATTCTCTAAAAGTAGTGAAGAAAAAGATATCTTAACTTCAAAACTAATGAAAAACTAAAAACTAAAAGTGAAAAACGTAGGAATTATCTTTTTATGAGCTATCGATGATTTACAATAGTCTATAATATTACAGATCTTTCGTTATTCACTTTTCATTATTCACTTTTCACTAATTTTAATTATTAAATTTTTACACATGGGAACATGAGTCGGTGTTGTACTTGATAATTCTTCTTGGACTTTAGCGTCCTTATTTGGAACCAGTGGCGTTGCACTTTGGATAAATATCTTAGTTATTTTTCTGATTTTTTTGCGAGTAGTAGCTATCATTTGGGTGACCAAAGATATCATTAATAGAACCAATAGTTTCAGCTTGCAAGTAATCAGTATTTTGCTTGTTACTTTTTTGACACCGCTTGTATGACTACCACTCTATTTTCTTGTCAGACCGATATCATTCAAAAGAGACAGAATACCTCGAAGAGAAGCTTGCGCTTCCAACTTAGTCCCTTGTTTCAACTGCAATACCTTGAATCCAAAAGAATATGTCTGCTGTATCGCCTGCGGCGAAAGACTCAAAGTAAAATGCAAAGAATGCTGAAATAGCTATGCTCATTCATTCGCATACTGCAATATCTGCGGTGCACCAAATATAGACTTATAAACACTGTTGTCTCCCTTTTTAAAAGGGAGAGGTATCCGCCGATGCGGATGAGGGATTTATGAACGTAGAATACTCTTAAATCCTCCTGTGCTTCGCACCACCCCTCCTTTTCAAAAGGAGGACAAAAAAACAAAAAAATTTCATTCTATTCTCTTATATTTAATGTTTCTTGTATTCACTCTAGTACTTTTAGTTGTTGCGATGGGAATATTAGTCAGTGTATATTCTGTCTTTTTTCCGTTTATGCAGAATCTATGAACGGTCAATCAATACCATATGGCATATTATGGTGCTGTATCTGCGGTAGAGAGAGCAGAATTGTGATTGAGATACAGATCACCATGATTTATCTGATCGGGATGATTCCTTTGATCTACATGATTCTGACCATTGAGCGATAATACTCCTGAACTGCTTTCCGGCGCTCAGCAATGATTCCGGCGGACAATAGATTCGAGAACCAATTCAATCCCAAATACTGGCATGGGAAATACCGATCCGATGCTTTCCGCTCCTGATAGCAAAGATTATAATCAACTCTGATATACGTATCTGGAGACCTTTTTACTCGGATATGACAATCCTCCTAATGCCGAATCATATTATACATGATGAGCATATCCTGTCTTCTTTTCTGAAGATACTATCACGGGAGTATTCAGATTACCACCGAAAATCCATGCTTTGTTTGGTGAAACACCTGGCAAACTTTGTGATAGCTATGTAGGTGACTGCGATCCTGACGGTGACGGCATCTATGATGATATCGCTTTATCGTGGTCTATGGAATGAATTTACAATGGAAACGGATTCAAGATATTTCCGACGATAGCCGTCTTCTACTATAGCGGAATGCAGATCGACGAAAACAAAGATAACGCTATCAGGGAATCCATCATCAATGATACGGGCGATATCAGTTTTGCCGCTTCTTGGACGCCTATTCTTCATGGTCTCAGTTTAACTAAACATAACGTGGTTGCTTCAGATGCCAGCGCTATAGAATGACAAAATTTCCAACAAATATTCAATGATACAACTAATTTTTCTGCATTACGTTTATCGTTCGGCGCCACTAATCTCTTCCGCACCTTTACTGGCTCTATCTATCCTTATCTCGAATACCAATTCACTTTCCCGCAAGCAATCGCTGATAGATTCTACACCATCCAATGACATGGTCGTGTAGGTGAATATGACGTTCAGATAGTACTGAAAAAACCGACGGTCCAGTGAACGGTCGGTGGTGATTTTACCGTGATTTTCTAGTTTTCTTTATCCTCTTATTCTTCTCCATGAAGAACATCAATGCTCTTATTGTTTCTGTGATTTTGTGATTTTGTATGTTGCTATGAAGCAGTGTTTCTGCTGCTACGCCTAGCGATATAGCTAATCATCAATATCGTGAAAGCATCCAATATCTCTATGATCATGGAGTGGTCGAATGATATACTGATGGCACTTTTGGCCCTGATCGTGATATCAATCGTGCAGAGATTCTGAAAATCATATTGAAATCAAATCTTGGCGACGCTGTCGGCAGCTGAACGAATTGTTTCCCTGATGTCCATAGTGAGCGGTTTGCCAAATATGTATGTTACGCAAAAGATCATGCTATCGTAAAGGGGTATGATGACTGAACATTCAAACCATCCAGAACGGTCATTGTCGCTGAGGCTTTGAAGATGGCGCTAGAAACTTTTGATGCAAATGTCGATCAGGTGAATTGAAGCGATGCTCGATATCAAAGATATTTGGATTTTGTTCATAGTAATAATATATTTTCAAAGTATGGGATGAGTCCAACGAGAAATATAACTCGTGGTGAAATGGCGTATCTGGTATATAAACTCATGCTCGAAAAAGAGGGCAGTATTCAATTCGATTGAGTGCGTAATGCGAATTCTTTATGATGCGGAAAAACTCCGCCAAGCACGACACCTACTTCTTCTGTAGTCGACGGTCTGACTCGTCATTATATTACGGTGATAGGAAATAATTATGATGAAAATACTCCTATCAAATTGATATTTGCCTTTCATGGACGTACCAATTCCAATGCTCAGGTGCAGGAGTATTATGATATAGATGAAGAATCAGATGGTAATGCTATCATCATTTATCCGGCCGGATTGCCTGAAGAAACCTCTCCGCGTAGTCGGAGCAGTCCATGAGATCATTCAGATCAGTTAAGGGATTTCGCTTTGTTTGATCAGTTGCTCAAAGAATTCGAAAATAATTATTGCATCAACAAGGATCAGGTTTTTGTTGTCGGTCATTCCTTATGAGCGTGGTTTACTAATACCTTATCATGTGCTCGTGGCGATGTTATTCGTGCGATAGGAAGTGTATGAGGCGGTACTACGATAAACAAATGTAGTTGACCTGTGGCCGGTATGATAATGCAGAATCCTGCCGATAATCTGAGTCCGTATAGTGCAGGAGTGGCAGCTCGTGATCAGATGCTCAGACAGAATTGATGCTGAACAAAAACAGTGCCATACGGTTCTGTCGGTAACTGCGTCATCTACACCGAATGCCAAAAAGACGCACCAGTCATCCGGTGTCCACATACAGATTCTTATGATTCTCATGGTGGTTATTATCCTCATCAACGGCCAGATTACGCGGGTGAGCTTATCCTGGATTTCTTCGAAGGATTGGAATAAAAAAAATCCGCTGTGGGCCCGGTGAAGCGAAGCGGAAACGGGGTTGAACCATATTCTGCAAGAGTGGAGATACCGTCCCGACTAGTCGGGATGTCATATAACGTTGGCTGCTCTCCGGACTGACCGCCCTTCCGTTAGAAATGAACGTGGTAGTCGAGAATGTCAGGTAGCAGCTGTTGTACGATGTAGCAGAGCATTATAATATTTGGATCTTTCCTTGATTGAAATAGTATATATTTTCATGTTTGAATCCATATTTACCTTTCCTCTTTTTTATATGCGGCTCAAAAGTGAATAAATTAATATCTTTGAATTTTGTTTTATTCCCAGCTTCAATGTATATACGGTCATTTTTGTTTTTCACAATAGTATGACCTAGATTTTTCTTGAAATCTAGATTCTCAAATCCTGAATCTTCAATAATCGAATTTATTTGGGTATATGCTTCTTCAAAACTTGTATTTTCCTTTACTAAATCTTTGAATATTTCGTGGAGCTTGATCACTATTTCTATGCCTTGAATAATTTCCGACGATTCAGATTGATTTACTTCCACGACTCTGCCATCTTGAATGGCAAATGACCTGGCAAAATCACCCCGAAAACCATTGATTTCAGGACCTAAATCAACAGTGACCAAATCCTCTGATTGCACTTTTGTATCACTTGCTTCGTATTCTCTGCCGGGAATTGAAATCGTTGTTTGTTCTCCGACAAAAACGAGGGCTCCAATGTTATGATACCAAAATGAATTCACACCCTTTCCCTTCATAAACTTTTCAGCCGCATCTTTGATATCTTTCGCAGAAAGCCCCTCTTTGATGAAGGATTTGAGAAATTCAATCGTTTCTTTCGCGATTGATTGCACTTTTTTATATCTCTCTAATTCTTCCAAGGTCATGGTCGATAAAGAGGTAAATATGTTTTTAATAACCTCCGTTCCTTTCGCGATTGATTGCACTTCTTTGTGTTTTTGTGATTTTTCCAAAGCTATGACTGATAAGGAGGTAAATATATAAACTTTGCTATATCGTATAACGTTTGCTGCTAGTCCGAAGCGCCGACCTCTATTAAATTTGAAATGGAGGCGTGTAGGATAGTAGCTGTTAGATGACCGAGTCAATACGAGGGGATGTATCCCTAATTTGGATTGACTCAACCGCTAAATCGCAGGAGCCCCTAAAATAAGAAAAGTTAAGATAAGAGAAAAATATTGGTTTTATTTAGCAGAATGTCCTGAACGTAAAATCGATACAAATTCAGAAAGACGGCTGTATTTATCAGCATATCAACCACTTACACCTGGATTTACAAATTCCCAATGATCTTCTATCCAATGCACGTCGTCATTAATAGCACGTTTTTGATAATCAAGATAGACAACCTCGATTTGATTTGGAATATCTTCAGATATGTGACATACAACAGCTTCACGCTTACCTATAGTTATCCAATCTCTGGGTTGAACTTTTGGCATATTTTTAAAATTAAAAATAAAGATATTTATCTGTCTAAATTTTAAATAATTATGCTAAGTCTGGTCTATATTTAATAGCTTGAGTATAATCTCTATCTGCTTTATCATATTCACATAACTCTTTATAACAGAGTCATCTATTATAATATGATTCAGCATCATTTGACTTATATTTAATCGCTTGAGTATAATCTTCGATAGCTCTTTTATATTCTCTTAATTCATGATAAGAACGTCATCTGTTATAATATGCGAGTACATAACTTGGATCAAGTTTAATAGCATGAGTAAAATTTTCAATCGCTTCTTTTTGTTTTCATAATTCTGCATAATGAGCTCATCTACTACAATATAATTCAGGATTATCTGGTTTGTGTTTAATTGCTTTTTTTGTTAAAAATTCAATATCGTCATTATGCATCTGTTCTTTATTCCTTTTGAGCATATGTACCATTGTTCCTATTGAAGTTACATATACAAAAGAAAAAATATATGAAGGCCAATGTAATGGATAGAACCATATCCCACTAAACCATATCCCACTAAACCATATCGTATTCAAAACCATTCCTGGCCCAATACCTTTCCAATATACGGGATCACGAAAGTAACTACGTAATGTAAGTAATGTTACTCATGCTAGAATAATCTTTATTAAAATTCCCCACCATGCATTCGGTATAGCATAAATACCTGCTAAAGTTAGATTTGTTGTAACTATAGCAAATGCTATTGTTCTAAATATCTCTATATTATCGAAAATATGTTCTCAATTCCTCATTTTTAATGTTTATGAATGAATAAAAACAATTTAAATATAGTCATTGTAGTCTTCATTTCCACCAATTTCTTCTAAAAAAATTTAAACTAAAATAAAAAAGAGGGCTCCTTTATTTTCCTCTTATTTACTTAATCCAAATGGGGATATATCATCTAACGTTTCCTGCTCTCCCGATGCGTCGCCGTTCCTTAAAATTTGATATGGCAGGCGATGATATCGGGTAGCAGGTGTTGTCGGATTGTCTATCTTTTTGTTGGATATTTCTTTTTGATTTTTTTCTTTTTTGAGTGGAAATGTTTACTAGAGGAAATATATGGATAATGGAGGAGAATTCAAAGTATAAAAAAATAATCCTTCGGGTTACCAAAGGATTATTATGGGCAAGGCTTTTATTATTCCGATGGGAATTGCACAACCAATTATAACGCTTGCAATAATTAATAATATTTGAGCGTAATCAGTTTGATAGCTGAAAGGATAATCTTCAGTCATTGCTTTTACAAAGACTATTACGATTAAAATTACTCCAATTATTGCGATGATTGTTGCAATTCTTCCTTCGAAATAAGTACCTAAAATAAGCATAATTGCACCTATGAATGCAATTAGCATAACGATGAAATGTTCTTTAATTAGTTTCATATATTTCCTCCATTATTTAGTTTTACATTTTATTTCCTATAATTTGTATACATATTTCCTCTTTAAAGTCAACCCCAACTTTTCGGTTTTTACCTCCACTCTGAAAAAATCAAAAAGATTCCGATTTAAACAAAAAGTATAGATGTCCGACAACGTTTCCTGCTCTGTGGACGTCCCGACCTCCATTGAGATTTATTGGAGGGATGGACACTAGCAGGTGTTGTAAGTTACATATTTGATGAGTATTAGAACTATATTAATTATTCTGACTTTTGCAAATTTAAAAAAAGAGTCTCTCCCAAAAAGAAAGGCTCTTAATTATCTTTGATTTTTATGCTAACTTCATCAACTTCTTTAATTTCCACGCAAATGTTATATAACATAATGTGGCCCAAATCCAATATATGATAGGTTTTGCTATTGGATGTGTGTTTGCGTGTGTAAGAAATACAAAAGCTAGTAAAAATCCTATTGTTGCGATTGCTATTATTGAAATAAATAATTTCACTAAATAATAACCATCTTCCCCCATGAGGAATTTCTTTTCCTTTTCTCTTTTTTCGAAGAGATGATATAGGGAAATTCCTATTGCAACAACTAGAGATGCGAATGCAGGTACTAACATAAATTCTCCTTTCTTTTTGTTTATTTTATCTCTTATATTGATTTTATCTCAAAAGTCAACCTCATCAAATATGTCTTACAACGTTTGCTGATATCTGACGTTTTGTCACTTCCTTTAAAAATCAATTTAGTGTGGCAAAATGTGGCTTTAGCCCTTGCAGATATCAGCTGTTGTATGACCCGAAGGGCGAGCGACCTTAGGAGCGAGAGTTCAAAAAAGACATTCCTTATTTTAAGCCCCT
>CAIVEC010000038.1 GCA_903904875.1 uncultured bacterium
GACCTCAACAAGATGATAGGGGCGCATATATCTGGGATCTCCAAATATTTAAGCGTGCTTAAAAAAGCGGGATTGGTCAAAAATGAAAAAAGGTCACAGCACGTATACTATACGCTCCGCTGCCCTTTTATACTGGATCATATCGGGTGCCTATGGGATGTGCTAATAAAGCAAGGAGAGAAACTACCGAAAAAAAGGCGATAGTGCAAGGTAAGAAGAAGCTCGGTAGGTACCGCCCAATACAGCCATGCTGGAGTACAGAGAAATGATATTTCCTGAATCAAAGAGAGTGATCTATAAAAACAATCCCCTCACTGAAGTAGTTTGTCAATTGAGATTCCAACCAATACTTCGAATCGACACGGATGTTCCAGTTAATTTTCAAGAAAGCATACAAGCTAATTATCCTAACTATAGCGAACAGACGGAATTAATGTTTAGAATTGCGCCTGAAGCAAATCTGCCTGTCGATATAGCAGGACAAACAATTAAATCAACGGGTATGAAAAACTACTCGTTCTCATCAGACGATGAATTTTGGAAAGTTAATTTATCGAGGACATTTTTATCATTATCAACCAAGCGATACAAGAAATGGGAGGAATTTAGAACAACACTTAAACAACCATTCGATGCACTGATGGAGATTTATTCGCCCAGTTCTTTTTCTAGGGTGGGTTTGAGGTACATAGATATTATAAAACGGTCAAAGCTCGGAATAGAAGATGTCTCATGGGGCGAGCTCCTTAATCCATATGTATCAGGAATACTCAGTATCCCTGAAATCTCAGATTCTGTAATGACATTCGAAAATGTCTATACGGTTTCTCTTGGCACTGATAACGATGTTGTTCGGATAGTAATGAAATTTGTAAAAGATGTAGAAAATGATGAGACGTGTTTTATGATTGATAGCGATTTTTTCTTTACAGGAAAGATAGCTTCAGATAAAATATTTGAAAAATTGGATTATTTCAATGCAAATGCGTCAAGATTAATACGTTGGGCTATTAGTAGTCGTCTTCATGATGCTATGAAGCCGGAGGATCTGTGATAAAAGATATTATTAACTCTGGAACTAGTGCTACGAGTTCAGACAGTAATTCAATAAGCTTCTCTGTTAAGCAAGAGCTATCTGGTCAAACTATTGGAGGTAGTGGAGACAAAGCAAGATATATTTCTCTCAGTAATGATACTGAATTTATGCAAAATGCTTTTAGTGCTATTTCAAGAGTAAAAGACGGCAATGTAGCAAAAACTGGGGCGACTATACTTGGTAAAATTGAGAATTTAATATCTCGTTTAAAGAACAATGAAAACTCTGATACCCACAATATTCCAAAATTGCGAGGAGCCATAACAGAAGATGGAGCATTTTTGATGGAATGGGCAACTGAAAAATTCAGGGCTGGTATATCTATAGAACCGGATGAACGTGATTCAGGTTGGTATTTAGTTACAACTCGAGATCTAGGAGATCTTAATAGCTCTGGTAGTTTTACACAAAAGAATGAAGATGAAATTATAAATAAACTTTTATCTTATGTTATTCAAAATACATAATGGGCGATAATGTCTGATTATCCAGAACGATTCATTAAAGGAATTCCTCATAATAATCTGATTAATGATGATGGAATCGCAGATCAACAGCTTTTTGCTTTCATTGATAGAGGTGAAAGGGACGATGGCTGGATTGAGCAATC
>CAIVEC010000039.1 GCA_903904875.1 uncultured bacterium
ATTGGAAGAGTATTTTCAGAATAAATATAATGTAGCTACGGTAGTGGGAACACTGGAAGAGGCGAAGAAATTGCCGCTCAGTAAAAAGGTAGCTCAAGAGCTTCATAAACATATCAATGAAACTACCAAGAAACTGGACCTCGATATCCTATTTTTCGTATCATTTCATGATTTGTCAAATCAATTTGCCGACCACCTCCATACCCACAACATCAATACCGAAAGCATACTTGAGAACTACAAAAAACTAACGAAAAACCCACTAATAATGCAGATGTGATTATTTGCTTTTTTACAAATCTTGAGTAAAATCTTTGTAACGTTCAATTTAGATGTTAACAAGATTAAACTTATGGAAATCGAAAAAATGCAAAAGATGAACAACATCAACATGCTCTTGGATGCCGTAGAAAGTGAAATCGTGGAAAAAGAGAACACGGTAGCGACATGAGACAAAAACAAAAAAGAGGAAAAAAAACTCACGATAGAATATTTCGGCACCGACCTGACCAAGGAAGTCAAAGACGGGCTGATTGATCCGATCATCGGAAGAGAGAACGAGATCAACCAGATCATCTATACGCTTTTAAGGAAGAATAAGAACAATCCGCTCCTCATAGGAGAAGCCGGAGTCGGTAAGACAGCTATCGTAGAATGATTAGCGCAGAAAATAGTCCAGAACGATGTCCCAGAAAAAATCAAGAACAAGAGGATATTTTTGCTTGATATGGGAACATTGGTCGCTGGCACGAAATATAGAGGAGAATTTGAAGCAAGGATGAAATCCATCCTCGAAGAAGCGATGGACCCGACGAATAATATCATCCTTTTTATCGACGAAATCCACACCATCATCGGCGCAGGAGGACAAGAAAACGGCGATGCAGCACAGATGCTGAAACCGCTCCTTTCCAGAGGAAAAATAAAGTTAATCGGATCAACGACATTCAACGAATATCAGAAATATATCGAAAAAGACCAGGCATTAAAAAGGAGATTCCAAGAGGTTATCGTCAACGAACCGGATATCGATATGACCAAAGAGATTCTTATCGGACTCAGGAAGACCTACGAAGATTTCCATGGCATACAGCTTACCGATGAAGCAATCGATGTTGCGATCAATCTCAGCAAAAGATATATGATGAATAAATTTTTGCCGGACAAAGCGCTCGATATCATCGATGAAGCATGTGCAAGAAAATCTACCATGAATCAGAAACTCAACAACGATAAGGAGTATAAGAAATTCGAAGAGACCTTAGCGAAGATCCAGACCAAGATCGAAGAAGCGATCGAGAAACAGGATTACTTCGGAGCTGCGGAACTCAAAGCCAAAGAGGAAGAAGCTAAACTGGAAATGCAGAAGATCAGAACGAATAAAAATATTCCTATCAATCTCAGACCGATCATCACCAAAGAGGACATCGGTAATGTATTGGCTGACAAGACAGGAATCCCGACAAATATCGTCAATGAATCTGAAATAGAGAAACTCAGAAGATTGGATTCAGAATTGAAAAAAAATATCGTCGGACAAGACGAAGCAGTCGAAGCGGTAGTGAAGACGCTTACCAGAAGCAGATTATCAGTCATCAAATATACGAAACCGATCGGTTCATTCCTTTGTCTAGGACCAAGCGGTGTAGGTAAAACATTCTTAGCAAAGCTTATCGCGAAAGAGTATTTCGGAAATCCTGATGCGATGATCAGAATAGATATGTCTGAATTCATGGAAAAATATTCAGTATCGAAATTGATAGGTTCTCCTGCAGGATATGTAGGATACGAAGAAGGAGGCGGACTCACCGAAGCGGTCAGAAGAAAACCATATTGTGTCATCTTGTTTGATGAAGTGGAAAAGGCGGCGACCGATGTATTGAATATCTTGCTCCAAATTTTGGATGAAGGGCATCTCAAGGACGCTAAAGGAAGGATCGTGGATTTCAAGAATACCATCATCATCATGACATCAAACATCGGATCAGAGGAATTCGTCAAGAAACAAAGCAGAATCGGATTTGCAACTTGAGAAAAAGGCGATATCAACGACAAGGAATTCAATCTCGTCAAAGAAAGAGTGATTGAAGAGATGAAAAACTTCCTCTCACCTGAACTACTCAATAGGATCGATTACAAGATCGTTTTCAAGCATCTCAACAAAGAAACACTTGCTAAGATTATGAAAACCAAGATTTCAGAATTCTTGAATGCGCGAAAACACAATTCAGATATTATTCTACCAAAATATTCTGACAAACAGATCAAGGATATTATCGAGAAGATCTATGAACCTCAATACGGAGCAAGACCGCTCGAAAGATATATCCAAGATGAGATAGAGCCGCAATTGATCAAGAAAATCATGGCCAAAAAGAAATAGATTTTAAAGCTTAGATCTTAAATAATGAGCGGAGAAATCCGCTTTTTTTAGATTTAAGGTTTATTTAAGCAATAAATATATACTTGCGCTGTTTTTTTTATACTTTATCATCATGCAAATGGACAAAAAAAATTTAATTCTCATGATCGTTATAGCTATCTTATGTGTATTAGTCGGTTTCTTCGCAGGACGCCACATAGGAAATCGTGGATTCAATCCAGCTATGATGCAAAATCGCCAACAACGGATGCAAAACAGAAATGGTCAGCAGCCTGGACAGAATCCTGATAATCAACAGGCTCCTTTGATATCATGAAACATGCAGCAACCGCCAGTGATGTCATGAAACATGCCTCAGCCACCAATGGGAAATACAGGAACGACGAACACAACTGGTAATTAATATATGAAAAAAAATCTGTCTGACAGACCGAGGGCGGAGACTTGTTCAGCAAAGCGTGAATCTCCGCCTTTTTTCTATCAAAAAAACAAAGGTTGACTTTACATATATTTTATGTATGATATACATATATTTATCCTTTATTTTGTACAATGAAAAATAATCTTCTCTTAAGTGCTGCTCTAGTTGTAGGAATGTGAATAGGGACAACAGAAGCGACACTAGCGCAAACAACCACCGAAACCAATAAATCGACCATCAATGTTCTCCAATCCAATCCATTGGATTTCGCAATCAAAAACGTAAAGGAGTATTATCCTGATATGGAGAATTATCTTGTTCATATGGTCAACAATTTCCCTTCAGGACAAGAGCAAAAAGATACGGTCAATTATATTTTGGGAAAAACTGTGATGAATATTACAGATCCTAAACAAAAGGTGGCAGCAACAGTATACTTCTTAGAAACATGTATCCATGGAACATCAGATTTTTCTGATATCTATAATGACGATATTTCCGATGCAACATTTGATATCATAGTAGAATGTTATAAATTTTATACGGATCGACATAATAATTTTGTAACAAGGTTAGAAAAGCACATAGATGAGATACAGATTGAAATAGAGACGAATAAAGGAAATAATGGTGTACAAAAGCAAGATTTGGAAGTTATTATGAGACAATTCACCACCAAAGATATTATGAGTAATATAACAATTCAAAGATTGATCAGAAAAACCAAAAAAATCTACAAAAAAGCAAAATTTGTGCCATTAGCGCATACTCAACAGCTTTTCGACGCAGTGAAAACTAAATAAATCCTCTTAATCCATCGATAATCAGCCTACCAGTAAAATGGTAGGTTTTTTTATGGTAATATTTGATACATTCTCCTTGGAAAAAATTTTTCTTTTTACATTGAAGAATGGATCGAATATTTGACTTTAAAAGGTTTTTATATATAATAAATACGTTTAACTTTTCTATAAATCAAGATGCTTAATAAGCAAAAAGGTATCATGCAAACAATCAAAAAACCGTTCAATAAAGCGCTTGCTACTACGGCACTGCTTTTGGCATTGAACTGATGAAATCCTTTATTCGCACAAACGACACAGAATAATAGCAATAAAGTTACCACAACAGTGAATGTAACAAGCAACGACGCCCTAAGCTTCGCAGTTAATAATGTGGATAAATATTATCCAGATATGAAAGAACATTTAGATAGTCTTGTAAACCACTTTTGGGATCAAGAGCAAAAAGACACCGTGAATTTTCTCTTCCAGGAACATATTTTCAAAAATATTGCTGATTCAAAAGAACAAGTAGCATGTATATTTTATTGCATAGAAACATTTGTATTTTGATGAGATGCAAAAATAAAACAAATTTTTACAGAAAAATATAGCGAATTAAACATTCAAAGAAAAAATTACATATATTTGTTTGATTTTTCAAAATGATATAATAAACGATTCAAATGATATTATAAAAAACTTGAGAAAATACTTATAAGCACAAACGAAAAAATTGCAGAACAAAAAAAACAGATAGAAGGAATTGTAAATACTTTCACAGTGAGCGATGTTAAAAGTAATCCTAATATAAAAACATTAGTACTACAAACAGAATCGCTTTACATTGAACTAAAATACGAAATATATCCACATTTAGCAGATCTTATACAAGCAGCTAAACAATAATTTATTTTTAGTAAAATGACATGGTAGAGCAATTAAAAACAATAGACAAACAAATACCGAAGCAAGAGAATAAACAAGAAGAGACGCTTGATCAAGTTTTGCAATCAAAAATTTCTGACAAAGATTCTTTAAATAAAGCAAAACCTATTTTTGAAGAAGTGCAAAAAAGTTTTCAACAACCCATAAATGAATATATAAAAAAACTTAATAAAATACAATTAGATACGATAATAAATATATTACCAGAACCAGTAAAATATCTGATTGAAGATATAGATTTAACTATAGGTTGAAAAATAGATGTAACTCAGAATAAAATAACAGAAAACAAAAACATAATAGAAAAACAAGATACATTGCTTAAAGCACGACAGAAAACAAGTGAATCATATAATAAATTAGATCCGAAATATAAACCGAAAAAAGAAGAGAAAGATAAAGTAGAAGCGATAAAAAATAAAATTTCTCCAGAAAAGAAAAAGGCTTTAGAAGACGCAAAATTAGATGTAGATGCTTATGCTAATTTTATTTTTACCAAGGAAACACATGGAGAAGAACTTAAAAAAGAGAATAATACAGAGTTCTTAGATAATTTAGAGAATTTGGATAAGATATTACCCAAAGAAAATACCACGATGAAAGAAACAATTAATCCAGATCATACAAACCTTATTGTAGAGAACAATGGATCACTCAGCAAATACACGCAAGAATCCAGGAAGCTTAATAGCATAGCTAGTCCAGATTTGCCAAAATCTAAAGATTTCGAGAATTTCGACAAAGAATTTGATTTTTATAAAAAACTTCTTACCGACGAAAAGAAAATACAATATTTGAAAGATAATGAAAATATCATCAAGGAATACAAAAAATTCTTCGAAAAAAACCAGGAAGATGCTAAAGGTATGAAAGGAGAAGATGAATATAAAGCATATACGGACATCAAAGCCGAGATAGAAAATAACATACAGATCAGGACAAAGGAAATCATCAAACAAAGAGTGATGGGAACATGCATCACCGGTCTGGCGAAATACTTCGATACGACTACGATGAACAAGGAAAATTTTGCAAGTGATTTCGATATCAATACCCAAGATGGCTTTAACATACAAAAAGGCGCAGCCAAAGATAATGAAAGGAGTGATGATATCTTGTATATCAACTGAAATATCAAGGGTAATAGCGTAGGTTTCTACTATAATCTGACGAATGAGGATGCACAGCTGAAATCAGATGATTTCCTTCACCTCGATAAAAAAAGCAATGCGTTTTCATTTAGCAAAGGATCATGAGGGAAAAACGAGCTCGGCGTAAAACTGCCGACAATAAATTTCTTAACCAATGAAGCGCAAACGATAATAAACAATGACTTCACTGATGGATTGAAAAATGCTAAAAGCATGGGAGATTTTGAAACGACACTCAAAGATAAGATCAGCGAAAAACTACTGACATATTACGGGCAAGAAGCACTGGTGAAAACACGCGTCGAAAGGGACGTAGAAAAGAACATCATGACGCAAAAATTACAAAGTACGTTTTTTCCCGAAACAGTACTTGCAGAACTCAATAAAGAAGGAAAGGATATCAATAAAACAACCGATAAGAAAGTATGGAAACTTCTGGAAATCCGGGATAAAAGCACGGAAAACATGAGATCAGACGAACTCAGAAGATTCAGATCACTTACAGAAAGATTAGATCCTCTCATAACAAGGATAGCGAAAACTCCACAGGAAAACTTGGAACCCAAACGACAGAAATTATTGAAAGATATGGAGCAGGAAAGAAGAGCGGTAACGTATGATGATAAACGATGAGCCAAAACATTGAATTTTTTCAATAAATTCAGTAAGAATAATCAGATGAATCTCGAAGATGTAGAGGTTTTCATCAATGGTTTAGAAAAAAAAGAGAACATTGCAGACAACACGTCTCAATACTCTCCGGATTTCGTGACTAGAGAAGAACACGAAGAAGCTGACGGATTGATAGAACAAAACGGAAATTTATTTGCCTAATCGGTCTACGAAGACTTCATAATCATGGGCCATATCTTGGTCTTTTTTTAGTTTTTTTTCGGTATTGTTGATTGCATAGATGACGGCTGCATGTCATTTACCGCCGAAATGGTCACCTATCCTTTCGAGCGTCCGTTGGAAATATTTTTTTGCCAATAACATAAGTATCTGACGCGCATTGGTGATCTCTTTTTTTCTTGATTCGGATTTCAATTCTTGAACGGATATTCAGTAATATTGCGCCACCATATCTACAAGCAGATCATAATTTTTGGTTCATTTGGTATTTGAAGCAACTGCTGCTTGCGTAGCGTCAGCGCTATGCTCGACGGTGTAGCCTAGTGTTTTAAGACATTCGTAGACGTCTTCCTGACCAAGTTCTTTGTGCAAGATAGCTTTTCTGCTTAATAAGATATTGAGCGCTCATTCAAGCTCTCTGACATTATCCTTGATGTATTTTGCGAGGATTTCGAGGAAATTGAAATCCAGATCTTCTCACTTATTCATGAGTTTGGATTGTAATATTGCTATTCTCGTTTCGAAATCCGGTGATTTGATATCAGCGACCAATCCCAGAGCGAAACGTGATTTGAGCCTAGGCTCGATATGCACGAGTTCCTTCGGAGGACGGTCAGAAGAAAGGATTATCTGTTTTTGGTGGAGTTGGAAATCGTTGAAGATGTTATGGAAGATCTCTTGGGTCTTATCTTTGTCTGCGAGGAATTGCACATCGTCGATGAGCAGGACATCTACGTCGTCGAATTTCTTCAGTACGTTCGTAAGCTTGTTCGCTTTGATGGCGGTGACTATTTCATCGATTAATTTGCTGGTAGGCAGATAGACGACGACCTTGTCGGGATGTTTCGCGATGATATCGTTCCCTATGGCCTGCATCAGATGCGTCTTTCCGAGTCCCACGTTTCCGTAGAGGAAAAGCGGATTATATGATTGCCCGGGCTTTGCGGCCACGGCTTTTGCAGCGGAAAACGCGATATTGTTGGTGGCTCAGACGACGAAAGTATCAAAGGTGAATTTCGGATCGAAGAGGATACCGAAGAACTCAGATAACTCGCTTTTGATTATACTTTTTTCTGATTTGAGTTCGGATTTTTTTATCTCTTTGATGTTCAGAAGTTTTTTGATATCGACGAGTAAGTCATTATTATTACTAGCAAATTTTGAATACACTACAAACTTAACAGAAAAATGCGGATTGTAGACTTCATTGATGGCTTCTTTGAGCGGTTTCGCGAAAAATTTCTTCACTTGTGTGAGGATAAACTCATTGGGAACTCAGAAAACTACGACTTTATCATGTTCGTCCAAATCCAAAATCCCTACCTTACACAAAAAAGAAAGGATCTTTTTTTGATCCTGCTGCTGTGCAAGATGTAAGAGTGTCCTCTCCAAAACCCCGCGAAACAATGCTTTTTTTTCTGCATCATATTGGTCAACAACATCAATAAGCATAGAGAACCAAATTATTTAAATAAATAATTTCGAGTGTTTAATGTTAAGTGTTGAGTGTTAAATAAAAAAAATCCTTCATTTAAAACTTAGCACTTAAAACTTAGCATTATATCTAGGATAGTGAATCAATCATTGTCGTCAATCTATTCTCCAATTGTTTGGATAAATGAACGTTGGAGTAAAGTACCTGTTCATATTCTTCCACCTCTTGATGAGTGAATCATTGAGGCAACAGAAGTTCTGATAAATTTGCGTAGGCCTGCACCGGTCAAGCATCGGTGGCGTCAGTTGTAACAAATTTTTCCAGATATTCAATGAATAATATAAGCTTGGTCTTACCTGAGGATTTCTGTATTTTTTGGATTAATAATTGTTTTCCGAGATCCTGAGTTTGATGATCAATAATATCTAATTGATGTACTAATGCTTTTTTTCTACGATATATCAGCCGGAAATAGATGACGAAAAATAAACAAGTTCCGAACAACAAAACAATACCAAATATCTGGATATACCGTCACAGACGCATACCTCCGACATTGGGAACTGCTAAGAACGAAAAATTGGACATACTTTGAAACTAATTAATAATTAAGAATTAATAATTAATAATGAATAATGTATGAATCATCTTCTTATAATCTATGGTAATTCACAATAGTCCATTATCAAGCAAATCTTTCATTATTCATTATTCACTATTCATTATTCATTAAAGTTTTTAAAGCAATACTACTAAAATAACTAAGATACCAAGTAGCGTATAAAGGAATATACGTTGTGATAGTGGCAAAATAAAGCCATGATACAAGAGATGATTAAGAGATATATTGCTCATTTGAGATGTTGTAGTATAGGGAAGATTCAGCGATTTGGCGAATTGGTCGTTGCGAGCGCTGAAGACGGATTTACCGTTATCGTAATAGAGAATACCGTTAGCGGATCTGACCTTATCACCGGCGAGTGATCCTAGTCACAATAATGATGTTCATGTAGGAAGTTTGATGCCACGCTGTTGAGCTTTCACATCAAAGTCAGAAAGAATGATATATGAAGTATATTCGGTATCACGAAGAAGTCAGCTCAGCTGGATGAAGTCTTTGGCTCAGTCAGGAAGTAAATTTGTGGTTATTCAGCTTAAATACAAAAGGAATGTTCAGGAATCAAAAGTAGGAGGAATGATATAGTCGATACCGGCATTGAAGAGCATGAGTCCGTACGAGAATTGAGGGTCAGAGATAATCGTTTTTTGGATAAGGTATTTAGCGGCTTGGATCCTGGAAATCTGTTTAGTCCCGGAAAAGACGTCCTTGGTGTTCATGGTCCTATTGATATCGAGGACAAAGACGACGTTCTGATCAGGAGCGACGTTTTTTCCGCTCTCGCCAAACGCTAAAAAACTCGCCAGACCGAGGGCGACAACGAGCAGTAAAAGTTTTATAAGTGTAAAGAATCTATAGTTCATGAAAAAAATATACAGAATCCGCTGAAAGATACAAGATACCTTCTTGATTTTTTCAGAATGTAGGTATTAAGCAGAAAGTTAGTGTTGACTTTTAATAAGAAATAAATATAAAATTATAAAAAAATACTAAATATATACGAATATGGAAAAACCTGAGTTAAAAAAATTGATTACAGCTTGCATTAAGCTAGCAAAAGAAGCTGTTGCAGAAGATACTGGAACAAATTTTGATCGCGCTGAAGCAGTACCAAGAATTGCCAGTGTGCTGCTGGAACAAACTTTGCGTGGAAACATTAACAGAGAAGTAATGTTAAAAGATTAACAATAGGCCTGGTGTATCCAGGTCTTTTTTTATATTAAAAAAACAAAACACATCTACAAAACTCATAGCAAATCCAAGCAAATCGAATTTCTCAAGCTGGAAAGCACGCTTTGATGGTCTAGTGAAGGGGGAAACAACATGGCGGATTGTTTTCCCCTAGAGTTTTTGATTACTTTTGGGGCAATGCCAAAAGTAAGCCCAGCGGAGCGTTTGAAAAAATCTAATATTTATTTAAGTTTTTTATACACAAGTTTTTTTTCGGTTTCGCTGATGCGAGTAAAATGGCTTAGCACATAATCGATATATCAATCCACTAATAATGTCTGTGATTGTTGTTGAGTCAATCCTCTGCTCATCATATAAAAAAGCTTTTGCTGGTCGAGGGTATCGATATTAGCACCGTGCGAAGCACGGACATTGTGCGAAGCTACGTGTAATTTCGGCAAGGTCTTGAGAGAAATATGTTTTCCCAGGATGATATTCTGTTCAAGTAAACGGCCATGGACCTGATCAAGATGATTTCAGATATCTATAGAACCGTCAATCGCCACTTTAGCACCCTCACGAAGGAAGGAAATAAGTTCTACATCAGCCGATGTTTGCGAGTGGTTGAGTGAAACTTTAAGTGAACCAGCAACAGGATGTTTGGCGTCAGAAACAAAAAGTCCAAATATTTTACAAGAGCAATATGATCAAGCAGAAGTAATGTGGATATCCATATCAGCATCAGAACCGACAAGAAGATAGGTTAACGAGCTATGCGATTGTAATTCTATGGTTTTTTTTCATGAAGCATCAAAAATATCGATAAGCTCCAAAGATTGCCCTTTGGGAACGGAAAGCGGCTGGAATATATTGGTTTGAAGCAGTTTCATGATACCTTGTTATTTAGCTAATTCGCGTTGTTTGATAAGATTGAGAAGGCTGGATTTGGAATCCGTACCAGACGAAGCACCATCATCAGAAGTGGTTTGTCCACTGGTAGTAAAACCATAATCTTCGGTAGTGCCAGAAGTATCAGAGAATGTATTGAGATCTTGTTCAAATGCAGGATCATAAACATCTAGTCATGAAGTTGTGCTATCTGTTACATCGCCAGAAAGGATATCAGAGATACTTCCAGAGAGCTGGTGTGGCCAAAAAGGATCTGCCCAGGTGGAGAGCTGGGACCAGTGAAATACTGACCAATCATTGTTGTTGAGGAAGCCGATATAGGCATTCATATTCCGGTTCATCTTCGCCCACCCTACAAGCAGGAGGAATATAATGATGGAAAACGCAGATCGTAAGAGGTATTTGATAGTTCTACCGATGAAACGCATGAGAAACTATAGAAAATAAAAATCAGTGAAAATATATAGATTATCTGACCACTATCAACATTATCTTACTATCTTCTGGAATCCATTTCTATCATCAGTAATCTCCTATTAAAATATTTGACAAAATCGATAAAAAAGAGTATAATTAAGCAATTAAGTATATCTTATTCAAGTACCTTTATTCATTTACCATACATCAATGAAAAAAATTTTACTAAGCCTAGGTCTTATCGGAATCTTCTGAGGATTTGTTGCTTTCGCTTCTGCGAGCAATAATTCAGATTGCAAAAACGTGGAATTTTCCAGTAGTAATGTGACTGCATGTGTGAACATAAACAAAGTAAGTTCGCACACACGAGAACTTCAGACAGATGTAGATAATGGTTCTACCACTAATCTCAAATGTACTATCATGACACCGGATTCTGAACTCAAAAGCGTCTCTGCATGTAACGGAGATTTCTCATATGATTATAATAATCTAGGAAAAACAAAACTCTGGATTACATATAACAACGGTTCGAATGATATTGCTCCTAGTGATTGGGACGGAAAGCCAAGTGATAATACTCAACGAACCTATCCTCAATGGATGTATGATTTCGATAACGAGCAACGATGAGAAGATAATCTGACAGATACATCCTCAAACGGTGATCTCGATAATTTCTACCTTAATACTGATGATACTTCCCCTTCTACTAATCAATATGTTGATCTAAATATCAAGGCTCGCGATAGCGATAATAGTACTATCACCGACTTCTCAGATACCGTAAAATTCAAGGTATATTATAGAGCTAATAACAGTTCTTCTTGGACACAAACCACGTCTTCTACCTACTATACTATGAGTTCAAGTTACACAGAC
>CAIVEC010000040.1 GCA_903904875.1 uncultured bacterium
AAAATGTCAGATTGTTAAAAAACAACAACCAAAACCATAATATGTATTATGGTTTTTTTATTCCTCAAATATATTATATCAAAACAAAAAACTCCCCTATAAGGAGTTTAAAGTATTTTTTGGGAAAACGGCATATCAAAAAAATGTTAAAAACTCGCGCTTACAATAAGTTTATGATAATCCTTACTAATGCATATGAAAACATAGCTATCAAAATGCCGACCAGAGCTCACATCAAAAGCTTATTAGCTTCTTTCATTTTTACTGGATCACCCCCTGCAGTGATCAGTTTTATTCATCAAAAAATTAACACTCCCATACAGATGGCTCATATGGAAAATCGTAGATATTTATTGATTGTCTGGATTGTCTCGAAAAACGTGGATTCATCACCTTGGATCTGTGTCGGTCCGGTCACTATTACATCTTCCTGTCCTTGGCTAGGTGGTACTTCAACTACGATGGCAAACGTAGAAAAAAGGGTGGTTAGACCAAGTGTTGTAAATATTATTCCGTGTAAGAAATTTTTGATCATTTTTTTATAACATATCAAGTAAATATTATTTTCCTCATAGTGAACTTACCGTAATGGAGCTGATAAGATTAATGATTCATAAGCTCATAAGCGCTATCAAAATACCTACAACGATGAGCGTTATATTTTTCTTCGCATCTTTGACTTCCGCTCATTTAGCAGATTCTATAATCCGCATTATTCCATTGAAGATCACCATAGTCACTGCGAGCACCATAGTTATTCTCAAAAAGAATTTAGCTATCCTTACGATGAGCGGCGCTTCTGTTTGCAGGGCAGTTGTGTTGTAATCTCAACCAAGGATTGTTTGACAGAAGTCACGATCTGTTCATGTATATCCCATGGCACTTTTCTGTGTTCCAAGATTAGTAATATGTTCATTATTTACGAAACATCCTTGACCAGCATTCGCTTGCACATTCACGCCTTGTCTCAAAATCTCATTTCCAACCGCATTTTTCCCTGCTCAGAGATTGATGATTGTCTCATTGGTCATTGCAGGCGCAAAAGCCTTTTCCAAAAGGTCTTCGGCATAGATTTTATTGTTGAAGATATGGATTGTTATAGAGGTGATAAGCAAAATCAACGTAAAAAATAGAAAATGAAATGTTCTATACGATCTGAGATGATTGATAAAATACTGATGAAGTTTTTTCATAAAGATTAAATCTGAGTAAGTAAATTTTCTGCTTGTTGGTCTTCTATTTTATTGTGTTCAGCTTCTTTTTGTTTTATCTCTTCCATTTTTTTTGTATAAACCATTTCCTCTCGTTTCTGGGTGTATTTGCTTTTGAGTTCATCCTTTTTCTGTTCATATTTCTGTTCTATCTCCATTAATTTCTGTTTTTCTCTTGTGAGGATATCTCTGAGTTTATCTATCTGTTCCTGGTTCATCATTGGCAAAAGATTGAACCATGATTGTTTTTCTTCAGGATTATCCATGGATTTGGAATTCAATACCAAAATAATCAAATCCGACATGGTAGTCAAAAATTCATCAGGTATGATAAATTTTCCTGCTTGTTCTCGCAACTCCTGTGGTAGTTTCGCTTTGATAAGATTAATATTTGCCATAATGAAATATATTATGAATAAAAATTATTTTTTGTCGTTATGAATTTTGGATAATAGACTTTCAGCCTCTTGTTCTTCTTTGAGATGATATCTGTCTGCTTTAGATTCGATGATAGGTACCTTTTTCATATTCTTCCTCATTTTTTCTATTTCTTTCGGTGACATATATTGTTTGTAAGAACCTCATCTATACTGTATTGGTGCATCCATGCTTTGAATTTAGAATGTAAAGTGCAGAATTCAGAATAAAAGATTTTTTTCTAAATTATGAATTATAAATTCTGTATTCTTATTGTGGTCATGTTCCGAATAACCATTCCACTTCTTTAGGATCTATGATTTGCTTATCGATCAGTCTTTGGGCATATTTTTTGAGATTAATCATTCCGATGAGCGATGATGTCTCAATGATGCTATCAATCTGGTCAACAGCTCTCTTCTTGATGTTGTTTTTGATAGAAGTGGTGTTGATCATAACTTCAAAAATTCCGACTCTGGATTTTTCATCCTTGGTTCTGACCAAGAACTGCGATTGGATTCCTATCAAAGATTCGGCTAACCTATCACTAACACTATCTTGTATTTCTGGTGGGAAGAATGAGATATATCTGTTCACGGTATTCGCAGCAGAATTCGTATGGAGCGTAGAGAATACTAAATGTCCTGTTTCAGCCAAGCTTAAAACGGATTCAGCGGTCTCCCTATCGCGGATCTCCCCCACGAAAATGATATTCGGATCTTCACGCATAGCTGATCTGAGCGCATTTGCAAATGATCGTGTGTCATGTCCGATCTCTCTTTGAGAGACGATGCAATGCTTCGGTTCGAAGATGAATTCGATAGGATCTTCTATGGTGATGAGGTTTTCGCTTCTTGTTCCATTCAAATGTTCAAGCATAGCAACCAGTGAGGTTGATTTACCTGATCCGGTAGGACCAGTGACCAAATACAATCATTTCTTAGCGGAAAGAATATTTTTTTTGATACTGTCAGCGATATCGGAGAAAATAAGCTCTTCAAGTTTCTTGGCCATAGCATTGATTTTTCTCATCACTACTCAGATTCTTCCTGTCTTGAAAAAAGCATTTACCCTATATGGTACGCTGTTTTTCGATACAAAAGCAAAATCAGCTTCCTTGTCGCCGAGAAACTTATCAAATCTCTGTGGATTTCCTTGAAAAAGCTGTCTAAGAACGATTTCCATGGATTCATTACTGAGTTTACCTGCAGTTTCCTCTCTGATGATTTCCCCGTTATTTCTGTAAGAAATACTCTCTCCTCAGGACAAATGAAGATCCGAAATGTTTGGATTTTTTTCTATCAGAGCCAGGATTTGTTCTATATCAAATGAATTTGCCATCCAATAACATCATAGGTAAGTAAAATTCACCTATAATTGTACTCAGAATCGCAAATTTTGCAAATTTTGGCAGGGTCAAAAAGAAAAAGGTTTGACTTTTTAGTGATTTATGACACTCACCCGGGTAGAATCTTTTGTTATTACCGTAATAAAGCGACTTTAAATACTACTGCACCCGGGTGTATAAAAAAGCCTTGATGTTGAGCTAAAATATACTATAAGGAGCACACAAATACCAAATTTCATGGTCGTTTTTTATTTTGTCGATATATGTATGTTTTTGAAGAAGAAATCTTTCAGAAACAAAACCATAGGAGAATTAAATAACTATAACTCATATAGGCCATTTTCGTGAACTGCAGGAATAGCTAAAATTTTAATTATTCTCTGTTGTATTTTTCTCGTGTTCTTCGTAGGGAAATATGTGATCAAATGAGCACAATTGCTCGGAGGATATATCGGTAAATGAACTGTGAACATCGTATCAAAGACTATGTGAGACGACATGATCAAAGATGAATTCTGAAATATCAATATCATGATCGTATGATTCGGAGGACAAGGTCATGCGGGAAGCTATCTCGCCGATTCGATCATGGTAGCATCATTCAACCCGAAACTATGAGCGATTACTATGCTTTCTGTACCAAGAGATTTGTATGTATACAACAAAGATGACAACACCATAGGCAGGATTAATGCACTATTTTCTCGTAATGTGGGAAGGGGACATAATTTCGATACATGAGCCAAAGAGCTTTCGAGCAAACTTGAAGAGATAATGGGCATCAAGACACCCTACTATGCTTTGATAGATTTTGATGGCTTCGTAAGTGTCATAGATACGCTCGGCGGTATCACCATAGACGTTCCTGAAGCGTTTACCGATTATACCTATCCTAAAAATGAAATGCAAATCATGACTGTGCATTTTGATACGGGAGTACAACTTATGAGCGGAGAAAGAGCTTTAGAATATGCGAGATCGAGACATTCCACTTCGGATTTTGCAAGATCACTCAGGCAACAACTGATAGTTCAATGAGTTATGAACAAACTCAAGCAGAATTGATTGGGTAATATAGCCAAGCTTAAACAACTCTACGCAGACTACATCAAAATGGTGACGACAAATATTTCGCTCAAGGAAATGCTTGGCATGGTACAATACGCAGACAACATGAAACATGTTTTTTCTTTCTGATATACCACTGAATGTTCAAATATTACCTATAGATTTTCTTATCCATGATGTTTCCTTTATACTCCCTCCAAAGACTTATTTGATTGAGCGTCGGCTATTATTCCAGATTGAGCGGAGGCAACAACTGTTTGATTTTATGATTATACCAAAAATTTCGCATTTTTTGTGGCACACAACCAGGAATATCTGATAGAAAATCAGAAGATAGAGATTCTCAACGGTATAGACAAGAATTATGCTAAATCGACCATCAAAAAGTCCGACTGATTTGCAAATAATCTCGCAGTCAAGCTCAAGAAATATGCGTTCAATATTGTCACGGTACAGAATTTCGCTCAGCCGCTTTCTTGAACGACAGTCTATGTCCTAGGCACGGGAGAATATCAAAACACTATTAAAACATTGAAGGACTTCATCAATATCGATGACGTGGTCACGACTCCGGATCCGCTTCTGTTGCAACAATATACGGGCGCAGATCTGCTTCTTGTGATGGGAAATAGCTATATAGATCAATTAGTGACTACGCCATTTAGTTACTATAAATAACCGACTTTATTTCATTTTGATTGCCATGTTCGACCAAGTACTCAAAAAGAAAAAAGATATTATTGCATATCTGAAAAGTTTATGAATACCCACAAAAAAAATACAAGATGAAGAGCTTATGATGCTCGCATTTGTACATAAATCATACGCTGCAGATTATAAAGATGTTATTACGCACAACGAAAGATTGGAATTTGTCGGCGACGGAATCTTAGGTGCGGTCATTAATAAACTCCTCTTCCTCAACCATCCCGAGATGGCGGAATCTGATCTGACCTTATACAAAATTGCCTTAGTCAGAGAAGAGATTCTCGCAGAAATAGCAAAAGATATCAAGCTCAATGAGGTTGTCTTCATCAGCAAATGAGAAGAGAAAATGCAAGGAAGGCAAAAAGATTCAATCCTTTCTGACGCCTTGGAAGCGTTGATCGGATATCTCTATATCGACCTCGGGATTGATGTTACCCAGCAGTTCATCGAAACACATATTTATACTAAATTGGAAAATATAGAAAAACATCCGGTCAAAAGCTACAAAACCATGATCCAGGAAATAGTCCAGAAAGAACATAAAATTGTTCCCGAGTATAAAGATATCGAACATCAAAAAGATGAAAAGGGAAATGTTACAGAGTACAAGTCAGAAATATATATTGTAGGAAAAAAAATCAGCGAGTGATTTGGTTCTAATAAAAAGAAAGCGCAAGAAGAAGCAGCAAAAAAATGCTATATGCTCTTGAATAAAGAAACTATCTAGTCTCCACTTGAAAAAACACTACAAATACATACAGTTCTTATCGTTTTTAAAATCTAATTGATTCTCCAATGAAAGCACCATTTTCTATTATGAAAAGAGCATATCTATGGGTAAGTTTTTGAGCGATAGTATTAGCTATTGCGCTTTTTTTGTTTTTTAGTAATGCAAGATATTCGGAAGAATTTACCGGATGAGTGCAAATTACTGTTACAGGCGTTTTAAATGCAACTACAGTGAAAAACGATATTACCACCTATTTACAAAGCAAAGGATATAAGGATACCACGGTAGCCATACAATTAGAAAAAAACACCACCAAGATATCTCTCAAAACAAGTGTAGATAAAGATGAACAGGTAAATATCTTATCCAAGGATATTGAATGATTTTTAGTGCAAAAAAAATATATTGCGAGTACTAATGATGTGCTTGAACAATCTATCACGTGACCAAGCGTTTGATCATATATGCAGAAATCGGCAAAAAACGCTTTGATCGTAGGAGTATTGCTTATGGCGATTTATATGTTATTCGCGTTCGCAGGAATCAGAAAAGAGATTTCTCCAAGCATATTAGCTGCAGTAGTAGTAGCTACGATGATTTTTGATGTAGGAGTACCCTCATGAGCATATGGGTTTTGGATGATGATAGATCATACTATGACGATAAATACGGTCTTTATTATAGCGGTCCTCACCAATATGGGATATAGTATCAATGATACGATTATCATCTTTGATAGGATCAGGGAAAATATCAAAAACAAAGCCGGCCAAAAAGGAACATTGTTCGGCAAGATATTTGAAGACAGTCTACGACAGACGATGAGAAGGTCATTTGGAACCGTACTTTCTCTTTTCTTGGTTATTCTTGCTATGTATTTTTTATGATCAGGATCTATTAGAGAATTCGCATTTACTATCGGAATATGAGTGGTTGCAGGATCCTATTCTTCGATCTTCATCTCAGCTCCGCTCACCTATATTCTCCTAGGTAAATACCGTAAAGAGAGAAAAGAAATGTTAAGTTCAACCGCCAAATAAAACAAGTGAAACGAAGTTTTTTTGGATGATTGAATTATACCAAAAACAGTTCGGTATAGCCCAGAAATAATTTTACTCCCCTATATACATTACTTTGGATTTCCTTTCCAAGATTATTTGTTACCACAATGATGATTTTTATGTAATGTGGAAGCCAAGCACTCTGCCGACAACTTTCGGTAAAGAGCTATGTTTCTTGGATATATTATTAGGAAAAAAACCAGACCAGAATACTGATTTTTCTATTCCGAGCTTCCTCCTCCCCTATATTGATTTGCCGAATTTTAAACCCTGTTCCTTCAAACAAGCGTCAATCCAACATCAGTTGAGTGTTTTTGGAAACAATGAAGAACTCGGATTGCTCAATAGATTAGATAATGAAACCGCAGGATTCCTTTATTTTGCAAAAACCAAAGAAGCTTTTGAGAGATATAGACACCTCCAAAATGAAGGCAAAATACATAAGCGGTATATAGCGCAAGTTCAATGAACTCCCAAAGAATCAGCATTTGAAATAACCATGCCGATCATGCATCATAAACATAAAGAAGATAGGATGATATTTATCCGCAATCCCAAAGATGAGCTCAAAGGAAGAAGTAAGGTACATAATCCAAGCACCATCGTCAAAGTCTTACATACAGATAAAACAGGTATCACTACCCTGCTTGTAGGAATCTATAAAGGCGTCAGACATCAGATCAGAGTGCATTTAGCGGGAATAGGATATCCCGTGATAGGAGATACGTTATATGGAAAAGACACCGATACGGGAAATCTTCGTCTCTGGAGTGTGGGTTTTCAGATTTATGAATAAGAGATAATCTCTAGTAAATAAGAGTTGACAAAAGTATATAAATATATATAGTAAAAACGTTTATATAACGTTTTTTTTATGGAAGAAAATCTACAAGAAGATATATATTACAGAGGAAGAGATTTAATGGAACCACAAAGAAAAATTCTCTTTCAAAAAATTACCGAAGAGCTCAATAAACAACAAGGATTTATTGCTACAATTTTATCTCAAAAAGAAAAAAATAAGGAAAAACTTATAAAATTCACACAAAAAATAGAATGACTTAAAGCACATCAAGCACCTGAAACTCAAATCAAACGGCGAGAAAATACTCGTTTAATTATAGCTCATACTCAATGAACTATCTACAAAATTCTTCAACCAACATTTGATGATATTTTTGATAAAGTTGCTGCTGATACAGAATGAGGAATAGAATATAATGAAGAATTAAGAGATACCCTACGGTTTAATGTTGTTTTTGGTGAAAAAGAAATTCCTTGAACTATGGATGGAGATAGGCAGAATTATCGATTTGATATGATTTCCCGACACAGACAACAGGATTATGAAAAGAGAATACAAAAATATATAGAAAAAATGAAAAAAGAAAAAGATAAAGTACGGCTTCCTCAAGACCATCATCTCATCACCCTAAAAAATTATAAAATGTATGGTAAAAGGATAGCGAAGACCATGGAAGGACATATCAAACATCATACAGAAACACTTTCTTTTGGTAGTAAAGACAAAAATATATCAAAACATATCCTCGAAAAATATTTTCTCTACTTCTTTATCCAAGCGTTGATCGATACAAAACTCATTTTTGACATCAAGTCGACAAGAGGCGGAAAATGTCTAGATGTCACACTTCAGGAGATTTTAACATATTTCAACGACAAGGTAGATATGCCACTGGATATGGATCTTATGGATATCAAGAGAAAGTTACGGAAAAATACGAATAGTTGAAAAGTCCCTCTGGATTTATCACATAAAAATTCAATACTCGAGGATATCAAATATCGGGAATGATATCTGAATGATACATATTTTCTTCTTAGAAAAGTGGATATAAGTACTTTACGCATACTGATCAAGCAGGAATATGATTCCCAGGAAGGAAAAAGAGAAAAACATTTTGAGCTTCTCAATCCTGCGTATCACGAATATAAGGACGAAGCAGATCTGCATCAAGAACATCTGAAAATTATCCAGGAATATAAAAATACACCAACAAACCGGTATCCCCGCATAGATGAGATTATAGAGGATATAAAAAAAAACCTAGCTTATGCTCAGAAAATGAAAAAAGAGCATACTGTATTTGAAGAGGATATTCCCAAAATTGAATCCAAACCTGACCATAGTAATACAGAAATCCAGCAGAAATATCTAAAGAGATATCAGGTGCCTGCTCAATATCGGCATATTTTCAGTATTATTATCAGTAATCTTAATAATTATTATCAGATAAAAGCCATTATCAGAAATGAGGCTGACACTGAAAACCACGAACTTTTGAAGAAATGCCAGAGTGAACAGGATATTATATCGTTTTGTAACAACTATAAGAGCAATACATATGTAGAAGCGGAGCTCGAAAAAAGACGGACCCAAAAATGGAAAGAAGTTAAGGAAAAAAGATTCCCTGTTCAGGTATCCCTGGATCTCTAAGTAGACAGAATTTGACTTTTTTTTGAAGTTACTTATAATGTAAAAGAATCGTTTTTTTTATTTTTGTATACAAAAAATGGATAAAAAAACTCCTAAGCATTATTTGGATGTGCTGGAAGATAGGAAAGATGAAAGGGAAGAAGAAAATATTAAAGAAGTATATGAGGGGTTGTATATAGCGCTCAAAGATCATGAAGAGTATTTTCTGCAGGAGGCAGTAAAATCCATAGATTTTAATGGTGAAAATTCAGAATGAAAAAAGATCACCCAAGCCATAGAAACCGTTCTTAAAAATGATCCCAATCACTATATGCAGGATATTGAAGCATATAAAAAGTTTTCTCCGTTTGTATGAACATTAGGTGATGGAATATCTCGTTATGTAAATCACCTCAAGAATACGTTGACAGGATGATTATCTGATAAAGAACTAGAAATGATTATTAGTTCTTTTATCGCTTTCATCCAAAAAAAAGACGAATTACTCCACACAGGCAAGATAGATCCTAATAAGACAGATGTAGATAATTTTTTGGATAGAGTCAGTACCATGGAAGCGTTCAAAGATAAAAGAGAAAGTGTGAGAATATTTGCAGAAAAAATCCGAGGACACAGAGAAAAAACCCAAAAAATAGAGGTAAAGAATACATTAGTACAAGGGCTAGAAAGAAGACCTATACAACTTCCTTCTCAAAAAGATGTCTCCGAAAACAAATGGAAAGAGCTACAAGAAATAGAGAAATCATTGCAGAAATTGGTAGAAAAATGATTGTATAAGGACATAATTACGGATTATTTCTATCTTATGAAGCAAGAAGGTATATATTCCCCAGGAAATGTTTATTCTGTTGTTGAAAAGCTGATAGATATGTATCATATTCAAGGCAAAAAAGAAGATCTTGTTACAGATATTTCCGATTATATGCAGAGATTAGAGAAAATCATACCAAAAAAATAGATAGAAGTATTATAACCATAAAAAACAGAATAAAAACATATAAATAATAATAAAATAATAAA
>CAIVEC010000041.1 GCA_903904875.1 uncultured bacterium
GGTCTTATAGATCACAGAGGAATAGTTATTGATGTAAATCATCGTATTTACGATTGGTTAGGATACAAACCAAATGAAATCATTGGAAAAAATCTCTCAGATCTTCTCATTTTTCCAGAGGATGAAAGAGCCAAGATTAGGAAAAATTTCTCTACAAGAATGTCAGAACAAGGACCATTATCCTATGAGATTGAGTGTGTGACAAAAAAAGGAGAACGACGGATCGGACTCGTGCGAGCGAATGTTCTTCGAGATGAGGACAATGCTATTATCGCTGATCTTGTGGTTATTACTGATATTACGTATCGAAAAAAAATGGAAGGTGAAATCCGAGTAAAAGATAGTGCGATCACCTCTTCGATTAATGCGATTGCGATCGCAGATCTTGATGGGAACCTCTCCTATGTGAACAAGTCATTTCTGAAAATGTGGGGATATGAAAACGAAAGTCAACTCATCGGAAAACCCATGGTGTCATTCTGGAAGATGAAAGGAAAATACGTTGAAGTGATGGATGACCTCTTCACCAAAGGTGAATGGGTGGGAGAGCTCACGGGTTTGCGAAAAGATCGATCGACATTTCAAGTCCAACTCTCTGCAAATATGATTATCGATGATAGAAAAAAACCAATTTGCATGATGGGATCTTTTGTCGATATTACGAAATATAAACGAGCCGTTAAAGCACTTACGGCAAGCGAAAAAAAATTCCGTATTGTTCTTGATAATTCGCTTGATATGATTTATCAGTTGAATTTGAAAACACAAACGTATGATTATGTCAGTCCGTCCTCGATCAACGTCATTGGGTATACACCTGATGAATTCACCTCTTTTGGCTTTGAAAAGATACGAACGATGGTTCACCCTGATGATTTGGATAAACTCATGAATCATATCGCTAAAGTGTGTACCTATTCAGAAAAACCTCCAAGAATACAAGGTGTTGAATATCGAATCAAACATAGAATCCATGGGTATCGATGGATGAGCGATACCTGTTCCGCAATTTTTAATGAAAAAAATGAGGCGGTCGCATTTGTCGGAAATGCTGAGGATATCACTGAACGGAAAAAAGTATGGGACGAGCTCGTTAAATCTGAAGAAAAATATCGGGTGCTTGCTGAAACATCAGCAGATGGTGTCTTTACCACTGATGCACTCGGTCGTCTCACGTACGTGAATCCTTCATTTGAAAAGATGTGTGGGCGACGGAAAAGTAAAATTTTAGCGACCCCATTCAGGAATTATTTATTAGATGAATCTGTGTATTTCTTCCAGCAGATTTTCATTGAAGTTCGGAAGAAAAACGAAAAGATTGAGAATATTGAATTGGAACTCGTCGCCACTGATGAATCGATCATCCCAATTGAAGTTAACATTGCGCCATTAAAGAAAGGCATTGAATTTACTGGTGTCGTCTGTACCGCTCGTGATATCACGCAACGCCGAGAAGTAGAAGATGAGTTGAAGAAATCGGAGCGACTAAAAACCGAGTTTATGAACATTGTTGCTCATGAGTTGCGCTCTCCCGTCACCCCGATTAAAGGGTACTTGGATTTGATTCTTCACGATAACGAATGTAATGATAAAATCAAGAACTGGGCAAAAATCGGTCTGCGAAATGCTGAACGATTATTGAAACTCGTCAATGATATTTTAGATGTTGCTCGGCTTGATAGTGATACCATGCGGTTTGAGATGGAGAAGCTGGATCCGGTCGAGTTTCTCACAGAAA
>CAIVEC010000042.1 GCA_903904875.1 uncultured bacterium
ATTTAGAAGTGTATGATCTTCCCCCGAAATAACCATTATTATGAAGTCTAAGTCTTTCGTCGATATCAGAGGTATATCCAACATAATATCTGTTAATTGATTTACTATAAATTATGTAGCAGAAGAAAAGCATGATAATCAGTTTTATTACACTTTAACCATTTGATTATCTTTGAGCGCTAAGAATCGTCCCGACAGCTTTGGAAACACATGCATTTTCAGTCTATTGCTCTACCTCCCGATAGCTATCGGGATGAGCTATGGCACCAACTTTTCGGAGTGCAAATATATATCGCAAATCCGAGTAACCAAAACTTTCATTAAAAAAAACTATTTGGAATCATTTTAATGATATGGTACATTTGCATCCTTACTAATTTATCAAGATGGATCTCCTCTTTCATACTCTCGACAATGGCATCAGACTTATCCACCACAGGATCCCCGGATTGGTGGCACACTGCGGGCTTATTATCAATACCGGCTCTTGCGACGAAACTGCTACGGAACACGGTATTGCCCATTTCATTGAACATATGCTGTTCAAAGGAACAAAAAAAAGAAAAGCTTATCATATCCTCAGCCGTCTCGAAGATGTCGGAGGTGAACTCAATGCCTATACTACCAAAGAGGACACTGCTGTCCATGCCTCATTTCTTAAGGAAGATTATGAGAGAACCGTAGAATTAATAAGCGATATAACCTTTAATTCAGTTTTCCCGCTAAAAGAGATAGAAAAAGAGAAAGATGTGATTTTAGAGGAGATAAATTCATATCGCGATAATCCTGCCGAACTCATTTTTGACGATTTTGAAGAACTGATCTTTTCCAACCAGCCTATAGGACGTAATATCCTTGGAACTCCTGAATCGGTTAAATCATTTTCGCGGAAAATGATATCCGATTTTATCTCCGATAATTTCAAGCCGCACCAGATGGTATTCTGCTCCGTTGGTAACATCGCTGATCAAAAAATTCTCAACCTTTTTACAAAATACTTTTCAAATATTGATAAAAAGGAAATCACTGACAGAATTAATGTACCGTGGATATATAGTCCGGGGTCAGTAATTAAAAAGATGGATACTTTTCAGAACCACTGCATAATCGGAAATCTTGCTTATAATCTGAAAGACAAACGCAGAATGGGAATGTTCCTTCTCAATAACATCATCGGTGGACAGGGAATGAATTCAAGACTGAATTTGTCACTCCGTGAAAAAAACGGTCTCGCTTATAATGTTGAATCGAACTATAATCCTTATTGCGATACAGGAATCTTTTCAATTTACTTTGGAACAGATAGTCAGTACCTTAATAAAAGCACTTCAATAGTAATGGCTGAACTGAAAAAGCTTCGGACCACAAAACTTGGAACAATTCAGTTAAGCAAGGCGAAGAACCAGATAAAAGGTTATCTGGCAAGAGGTTACGAGAACCACGAAAGCCTGATGCTGAGCCTTGGTAAGAGCCTTCTCGTTTTTAATAAAATAGACACTATCGAAGATCTTTGTAAAAAAATTGATAATGTTACAGCTTCTGAA
>CAIVEC010000043.1 GCA_903904875.1 uncultured bacterium
AAAGTGCCGTTTGATTTCGAAAAATTCCTGCAGATCAGAATGAAAGCAAAATATCGCGAAATGAAAGAGAAGACATTCACCAAAGAAATCAAACCTGGAGAATCTGCCTATCTGATATTCGACAATATCGTGATCCAAAAGATAAAAACATTTTATACAGCGACTGTGAAATTAAAATGAACTCCCGAAACATTCATCCGTGGAGAAATGAAATGCGTCTTGGAAGATAAATATCTTTAATTTTCAGTATACCGATGAAAAATCCATCGATAATCAACACCTACGATTTACCGCTAGCCGCCAACGTCTGTAACCAAGAGCTTAGAGAGATAATCGCATTGGCAAGAGTTAGTGTCGCTCATGTGATAATGCAGCCTCAAGCTATCTCCCTGTCTCATAAGCATCAGAAGATGCGGGAGATATATTATATATTATCAGGCAAAGGTGTTTTTTATAAGGATAATGCCCGTTTTGAGGTTGAAAAATGATCGCAGGTCGTCCTGCCTCCAGGAGATATCCATAAATTAGAGAATATCTGAGAAAAAACTCTTGAGCATCTCGTCTTTGCTATACCGCCATTCGATCCTGCTGACGTTAAACCTGTAGATGATGAAGAGACGAAATATGACGAGATTATTCCAGCCACCCCGAAACAAGATCCGACATTCCTTGCAAAAGATGGCTGAATCGTGGGTGAATTGCTTTCCAAAGATGAGCAGACGCAAACAGATATCAGTTTGGCTGAATGATACCTGCCTCCGCACAGAAAAGCGAAACCGCACTATCACAACATAGGAGAAGAGCTTTATTATATTGTTTCTTGAACAGGAATAGGTAAAATATGAGACATCGATACATCTATAAAAAAAGGAAATGCGATATATATTCCTACAGACACCGTTCACTCACTGGAAAACGATACGTGAGAGAATCTAGAGATAGTCTGCTTATGCACACCACCATATCAAGATGATGACTTCTTGATCAAATAACTCATAACTTAAAAATAAAGAGAAATATATTTCGAGCCATTATTCCATCAGCTAAAATACAGACCAGATGCACGCCAGACTCTCCCCTGATTCGAAGCAATCAATATGAACGAACCGTAGCGGGTCCCGTCCCGAATTTCGTCGGGATGGGGCGGAGGTGAGATGGTAAGCTGTCCGGTTTGAAACGACAGTTCAGTCGATTTGCATCTGGAAAGTCTTTTTGCTTACTTTTGGGACATTGCCAAAAGTAAGTCCAGCGAAGCGTCCAAAAAATAGATATAAAGAAAACATGATTTGTAATTCATTACGAATTCTATAATTGTTAGTTGTTCGTTTTTTAGTTGTTAGTTGTTAATTAATGAAGATAGGAATCGTCTGAATGCCGAATATCGGCAAATCCACGCTTTTCAATGCACTTACGAAGTCTTACGCCGCACCAGCGGAGAATTTTCCGTTCTGCACGATAAATCCAAATATAGGAATCGTCGATGTGAAGGATCCCAGGGTTG
>CAIVEC010000044.1 GCA_903904875.1 uncultured bacterium
AAGAAATACAAATAATAAAAGACAAATTAATCCAAGGAAGTATAGAAAAAGAAGATTTTCAAGACGACTTCAAATCGATTATAGAAGACCAAACACTAGATGCTAATAAACCAGCCACAGCAGATCCGAAAAAAGAGCGAAAACCAATTTCACAGATTATAAAAGAGAACGACATCCAACAGATGTCATCCAATGTGGCTGAAGAAGTGCTTGCATTCAAGGATCATCAGAAATTAGCATGAGATATCACAACATATATGTTCCAACATCCTGAAGTGACACAAAATGATCCAGAAGCAGAAAAGGACTTCGATATATTTGCCAGAAAGGAAATCGTAGAATATTTCAAAAAATATCAAAAGAATCCAGAGTTTCTCAAAACGGCTAACATCAGGTTTGATGATGCGGACGCAATGCAAAAACTTAGCAATTATGAAGCACATCACTGAGCATTGACGATGATAGCGAAGCAGACGATGAAACTCAAAGTGCAGATCCTTACCAAAGGAGAAGAAGCATATGACGTGAAGCAAGAATTGAAATGAATGAGAGGATTTATTACAAAAGCTGGTAATCGATTGGATAAACCATTCTCAGATAAAAGCCGATTCGGTAAATGTTTAGAAAGACATCCATTTGCAAAAGCTGCATTCTGAACGCTTCGATGAGTAGGTAAACTTGGAATAATGTTGTCTCCAGCACTTTTTCTCGCCAGTTCAGGACCGCTTGCTATAGCTTTAGGAGTAGGTGGATTGGCAGCAAGTAAAACACTCTTGAAAAAACATGCACACTACAACAAAGAACATATCGGATATCAGAGGAATCAAGCAGTAAACCTCAAGGAGAACAGAACAGAGCGCGAAAGGTTGTTAAATGAAATAGGTAAGATGAATCCGGCATCAAGATTCTTCTATTATTATTTCGGACTTGGAAAGAAAGCGAGAGATGTTAGACAATTCAGTGATTACGTACTTACGACACAGGATCAGTTGAAAGATTCAAAAAAATTGGCCAGTGATATAAATAAACTGCTAAAGCTTCCACAACTCACAGATACACAGCCAAGACAATTAGAAGATTTGATTGGACAAGCGCTTGCGCGTCTCAATTTTCACAAAGAAACAGGACAGAATTTTTTAGGATCTGACGACAAGAACATAGCAGAAAAAGAATATCAGGAAATATATAGATTAGTGCTTACAGGAGCGATGAGATTGGATAAAGATCTCAAAGATTTTGAAGACACCAGAACATATAAAAGAGAAATGAAGCTCATAAATGAAGGTGATACTAACGTAAAAAATAGTTTCTGATACCAGAAAGCACGGAAAAGATTCAAGCACCGTCAGACAGAAAAAGCGTTGTTAGGTGCAGTCAAAGCATGATGAATGGCATTCTGATTATCATATCTAGCTACGAGCCTATTAAGCACCAAAGCTTCCAGCCATACGATAAGCGATCAAAGCCATGTTGGAGATAATTTTATGCTAGGGCAACACCAACTTGCTGGTAATAATCATGTATATACACAGTCTAAAGATTTCTTTGCAAATCCTAATGCAGGACATCAGACCATAAATTTCAATTACGGTTGAGGAACCGACGCTACGCCGGTGATTTCAGGACATCTCACACAGACAGAATATCTGAACAATCTCAATGAAGTGCAAACTAACATCCTTCATATGAACAATTTATCCACAGCGACAAAGACCGATCTCATCAACCAGTTGCATCAGAGACCTCGGGAACACGTACGAGCTCAGAAATGATTTACTAACGATTATCTCCAAGGTATGAGATGTACGGAAATACTTGAACAGACGGCTAAAGGACTCAATGACAGCTGAGTGAATGCTGGAAACATCACCTTGCACGCTGCGTACAACGGTTCCGTATATGATGTCGTAGGACACACCTACAACAATGCCGGAGAAAGGATAGCGCAAGGCGCTTTGAATTATTCGCAGACGATAGTGACACCTGAACGCATCATACCGATACCTATTCCTGGGTATATGAACACCTTCAAAGAACCGGATAGATACGGTGAAAAGGACAAAAAAAATAAAGATACCTATGAAAGAAAAACGAGGACTCCTGCACCAAAAGTAAATAAAAACAACAAACCAGACAACAGAAGAAGATCAGGAGAAAGTGTAGAAGATCTTCAGACCACTAATGCAAACAATTAATTTTATTGGTATAAACCACTC
>CAIVEC010000045.1 GCA_903904875.1 uncultured bacterium
GCTATGATAAGGCCATTGAAGATCTAAAAACTTATCTCATTGACGAGGAGGAAAAAGATAAGTTTGAATATGACGATATGGAAGCTGAATACATGCATGATCGTTATGCCGATACAGTCTCAGACTATAAATATAGTTTTTAATATTACATTCTGCGCGCAGGCTGTACGCCGTATGAGTACGTCTGGTGTCTGAATTATGAGTTTATTCTTTATCGAGCAAGCCTTTGAGAGACTCCTAGAACAAAAGACTATAGAACACTGAAAGACATACGTTATGGCATGAGTCGAATCTATCCGAATGAAGCGTTAGGTACTCCTAAACTTTTTGCCCAGATGATGATGGTCGGTTTCTCAGGGTTTGTTCCAAATCTGTGCATGCGTGACGTGCACCTTTTTATTATTAACTAATTATTATGACTCCAGAACAGCTAAGAGTTCTTGAACTCTCTGATG
Source organism: uncultured bacterium (assembly GCA_903904875.1). GTDB lineage: Bacteria > Patescibacteriota > Gracilibacteria > Absconditabacterales > Absconditicoccaceae > CAJBLF01. Next base: position 456 of record CAIVEC010000045.1, read on the forward strand.
AGCTCTTAAATATTATAGATAATCAAGACGACTTTACTCGTTCCGATCTACAATGAGTAGTCGAGGCACGAGTAAGAACTAACTGTAAACTATCTTAATCTCTTTTTAACCTTTAATCTTATTATCATGCTAACCGAACAAGAACTAACAGACAAAGGCTTCCACAACAGGAACCATATCACAGGTCGTATGTACCTTTGAGAGAAGAATCAACTTGCTCTCAACCAGTGAGGCTTCGCTACTACGGAATGGCTAACATTCCTACAGTGCAAACAGAATGGATTCAAGATAAAATCATGATCCAAGTGAATTGAGGTGGTCTATTCGGAGCCTATAAAGAAAGAAGAGATGGACGAGCAAGGTAAACTTACTATTACATCCATCCCTTATATTAAGACTCATGTCGTCTTTAATCTCGACCAAGTCGAGAAGGTCTCCAGTCCTGCCCAACAGGATTGAAACAATATGTATAGCGGTAATCAACAGAGTAAATACAATTTTACGAAGTCTGCTGACCAAAATCAACAGAATGTTTACTCTAGTCAGATCACTCAGAAGCAAAGACTATTCTTGATAAAGCTTATTGAATCGAAGTATCAAGACGAGAGAACGAGGGCGGGATTACTAAATAGGATAAATACGCTTTCGAAGTCTGAGGCTAAATCTGCGATACAGAAGATGCTATCAGAAGCCAACTAATCGTTTATCTTTTGACTCATCTATGATGTGTTATTATCATTATATCTTTATTAGATCTCCACCGAGCACTTTTTGTTTCCAAAAGGTGGCTGAAGTTTCTTGAGTGGTCGTGGCCAGAGACTATTATAATACTTATTCAACCATCTATACAGCGTATTAGGAGCTACTCCGCAGGCTCTAGCGGTTGCTCTGATTCATCCATAGGATCATAGTTGAAGGTAAAGTACCATGTTGGACTTTATCACATCACTATACACTCGCTTGCGTCTACCTCAACAGGAGAATGTCTTCATGCACTTAGGCTTTGGACATTTATATCTTTGTGTACCTGCTGAGGTTTTACCATGTCTTACAATCCTTTCTGTATTTCCACACCATGGGCACCGTGAGCCATTAGGGACTTTCTTGTCATCTAGATTAGGTAGTGGTCATGATCGTCAATAAGGCATTATAGTATATGAGGATATAAAAGATGAAGGTCTAGACTAAAACATAGCGAGATATTTTGACACATCAAAATGAGTTTGAATGAATTCAAGTTTATATTGTAATTGTCATAGGGTTTTATATAGTATTTTTAGGTTCAAGAAAAGATCAGGGGATCGGGCCCCATTATCTAAAGTCGAAACAAAATCACCTTGTGTGATTTTTTTCGTTAAGGTAAGTATTGCATTCTGAGGGGTTCAAACTTTTTTCTCACCTCAACCCCATAAAATATGGTCTCCTGTTTGAACCCCCAGTAGTAACTGCCTTAATTCCATGTTGGGTTCTGTAAGTATATTCTCTGGACTAAGGAACAGTAATCTTGATTTCTCTAATAATCTATTGAAATCGTCTGGATTGATAGCATCTTCATCAATAACCTTTTGTAATTCCATCTTCTTAAGATTTAATTCTTTTCGTTTACCTTCAAAGTTTACTCTTAACTCATCGCTACCAGCATTTACTATTGCGTTCTCGACTTTCGCCATTTCTTTTACCAATGAAGTAATGTCGTCCTGCCTTCTTTTATTTATATCAGACTTGTTTGTATCCCGATGTTCTCGTGCTTTAGAAAATATTTTATTTATCAAAGGCATTATCTTTGGGTTGATATTATTCTCCTTGAGATATGATGCAACACAACTCTCTAGTTTGTGTGCCATAATATATGACTGCCTTCTCTCTGTACATAATTTATTGAGACACCGATAATAAGGATAACGGACACCCATTTTGCCTTTACATAATGCTCAAGTTAATTTATGTCAGCAGATTTCGCAATATGTAATTCATCTCAAATATAGATCGGGATGTACTGTAGTATTTTTTTCTTGTCTCATATATGTTTTCTTCCTCTGTTGGACATATTGAAGCAATCTCTCAACAAAATCTTTCTCGAGTAATGGTTCATGTAATCACTTAATAGGTTCAAAGATTCACCGTTTGGGATATACTAGTTCAGAACAATAAAACAAAAGGCGAAATGGTTCTAATAATGTATCTACTATTGAGGGATGTAGTTTTCATTTGTAATTATTTGAATTAGAACCAACTCTTTTTTCATCTAAGAATAGATATAAATCTTTTTTCGTCTTTAGTTCACCAGACAAAAACATTTCTAGTCCTTGTTTTATATGACTTGCCGTAGGCTCATCTTTAACAAGGATTCATGTTGTTGTATCTTTTTTGTATCACATAGGAGGTAGAGAAAATGGTCGTTTCCCTTGAACGATAACGTTCCTCAAACCATTTAGTGTTCTTTCCGATCCTATCTTGGCTTCATACTTGGCCATCATACGCTTCATATCGTTTGATAGTTCCACATTACTCGTCTGCTTTATATCAGGCGCTTGGTCTATAGTAAGAATCTTTGCTTTGGTCTTCTCTATTCTTGACTCCAAAGCATAAGTCTTTTCCATAGATGAGTTCCTTGATATTCTTGACAATTCTGTAGAAATGAAATATGAAATGACTATCCCATATTGATTCTGTAATTTCAAGAAATCAATTGCTTCATTCATTCATGGTCTATTATCAATGGTTCAGGAGATGGCTTCATCTTTAAACCAACCTACAATCCTTATTTTATGAAGGTCAGCATAGCGCTGTATCGCTGTTTTTTGCGAAGCGATTCCGTCTCCATTTTCCATTTGATCCTCGGTCGATACACGCGTATAACCAATAGCTGTCTTGGGCAATGTATTATCTGCTAAGGCACCTTTGATTATATATTTATTTTGAGTTGGACTGAACTCAAAGCGGTTTTTTCATCTCATGAGTATTCTGTTTATGATTTAAAATAGGATCATATTTGATGACATTGTAACAAAATTTATATATTCCATTACATAAATTTTGTAGTTCTTGATCAGAGATGCAAGAGAATTCATCTCAAAGTAATTTTCTTGCTTCGGCAACAGTTAAATCTTTTACGGGCATCACGGAAATATGTTTACATTCCCTGTAGGAACTTTCCCCAGTAAAGGATCCAGGCTAATCTCTATGTCGAGGAAATTAGTCGGCTTTCAATTTATAATCTGCATAGTGATACTTCAGTAGTGGATTGCATTCTTATATTTATCATAGCATTTCCTCAATCCCAAGGTCTTAACTACACGATACTTTCATTTTGGAGATTGGTCTATGATTACAGGAAGATCATGCTCTCTGAGTAGAGCCTCCAAATCATCCTGATAATCCTGGATAAGGGTTATCTGTTCAGGTGTGATGATGGATATCTTAGCTGCGTGGAGCATCATAATACTTTCCATTTTTGAAGTAAAAAATTATACCACCAACTTCTCAAAATTCCCTATCCTTGTGTACTACTCGACTAACACTTTGTTTTTCTAAAGGATCTTTTAGATCTGGATTCATATTTCTCCAGACTTGAACTACCTTATCAGAATCATCCAAAAGCTTTTGGCTTCATCTAATATCATTACTTGTTCCTGGTCTATATTCATCTTTGGATTCGGTCTTCTTGATATGATGAAGTAGTATAATTGAGAGTGGATATATATTAGTCAGTTTTTTTAATCTCCTTGCTACTTCTGCAAAACGCTCCAACTCATCTTTCCCTCAAGTAAAAAATCCCAAATTATCAATGAAGAATAAATCTGTTCATTGCTGATGAAGTTCGAGGATATATTTTTCAACTACTTCAATCGTTGTTTCATCTTCAAAAGAAACTATCTGCAGATTTTTTATATCTATAATATCTTGATATTGCTTTTTAAAATTCTCCTTCTGTTCGTATGTCAGTGTTTTATCTGATCGCTCTAGCTTATTGATATATGCATATTGTCTTGCCGTTCTTTTAACCAGGTCTTCTGCTTTCATTTCTAAACTCAGATAAGCAACCTTATTCCCCTTCATTGCATTAACCTTAGCCATATAAAAACAGAATTCCGTTTTACCCATACCTGCCTTACCTACTAAAAGTATCATTTGTCCAGTATGGAACTTACCAAGTTCTTTATCAATTTTATCTAATCCTCGTATGAATTTATATTTTTCCTTGAAGTCTATATCTCATCATCTGAAAATAGTTAATCATTTAATCTCTACCTTTGGTTTGTAATTATCTAATATATACTTACACGCATTCTCTTTTGATAACGACTCTAGTTGCATGACCAAAGAAACAAAGGTATGATAAGAACCGTTTGGGGGCTTTGGTAGATATGTAGACTCATCGGGCATGATAATTTTATTTACCTTATCGTGAAGAAAGAAAGCCTTATTTTGTGGATTGTGTCAGCCTCAGAAGTTCTTGCCGTCGGGCTGTAGATGGAGTCCAGTTTTCTTGCAAATATAAGTTATGAACTCACTTCTCATACTCTTATAAATTTGTTTCTCGTCTGCCGAATACGTCTCCCACTCCTTGTCTTCGGGTTGTTGTTCAGTCAAGTCTCAAAGATATTTCTCATGAGACTGTAGATAATCACATGTCATATCCTGCTCATAGAGTATCTCCACCTGCACAGGACCGAGCACCGGGTAATTTTTTCTCTGATTATAAGAGCCAGGGAGTCTCATGAGCCTGCTGATATTCCTGTTTTGTTTGTCTGTGGTACAAAAGGCCAATGAACTTGTTGGCGATAGTATCTCCCTGTCGAATTTTTCATAGAACTTCCTAGCAATATCCGAATATAACCCTGGATCCATTGTAATATAGTCTCCTATGTAATGGATATGTAGACCGTTCCCAGAAAGTACAATATGAGACCACTGTCTGAATAGCGGATGTTCGTTTAGTTTCTTCTTTAAAAGCTCCGCCATCATTCGCAGTTCACTATCGGTCAGTTTATTTGGATTCTTCTTTTCAAACTCCTTCCTCAGATCCAGGTCAACATAGATTCTATTTATCTCATAGATGTCTTCATTCCCAATCTTGTTATCATGAAATTTCTCGGTTCATGCCAACGTAGGATTGATTCCAATTCTAAAATACAAATCCTTATCCTGGTGCTTTTGCAGGATATCATCGAGGTCATCTATAGTCCCAAGGTTCTGGCTCACGGTACCGATACTGATAATGGATTTATCTGATTTGAATCTTGTTGTTCGCATAGCGGTGATGGAGAAATAAAATTATTTGAATTGTTTGAACCGAGCATTTTTTATAGTAAGGGTTTTTTCTGAACCAAGGGCAGCAACAAATTCATCATGTCTCTCAGCGGTATACGCTTGCACTTGTTCTTCAAAATTCATTTCGGTTATTTTCTTATTTATATACTCCTTACTTATTTCGTCTCTACTCGTTCCCTGTTTGCTCCCTGCTCGTTCTCTAATTTGCTCCTCGTTTTGGAACGAGGGTTGGAAAGGACATCAGTCGAGAACTTTATAAACATATCATCACTTGCTCCCCTTTTTTCCCTCTACTTTTTCGATAAATCTAGCCTGAATGAGTTTAGTTATGGCACGGTTTATCTGTCACTTTTGTCCTTTTTTTAAACCAAAAGTTTCATATTGAGTTTCGGACAAAAAGAATTCTCCTTGATCTACCCCCTCGATACTCCTTGCTTTTGTTCGTCTAGCTTTGATAGCTATGTATAAAAGTATACGGACATGAAGAGGATTCCTTCGTAGAGATTTCTCCTGAGACCTATAATTTTCTACCATTATTTTTGCGTACCTTTCCATTTCTCAGGGAGAGCAAATAAAACTGACTGATGTGGATATTGCTATGATCAGAATGGAACGAAGACATCTACAACCAAGGGATTGTCTCAAATATCCTTGGGCATGTGACTGTCGCTAAACACTTTCAATCTGTCAATTGCCGTAAAAAAATCTTCAATTGTCCTGACTTTTGAGAGATCTTCTTTATGTGTTAGACAATCTCCCAAAAAATCCTGCCTAGATCGGTCTGCCTCTGCGAGTGCATATTCCGTCACTGGCCCGATGTCCCTGATTTTTTGGAGAAATTCTGTGGAAACATATCCATTATTTGTCTCGAGTTCTTCTTTAAGCAGA
>CAIVEC010000046.1 GCA_903904875.1 uncultured bacterium
ATATAGAGATATATTCGGCAACGGTAATTTCTATCTGGAAATCATGGAAAACGGTCAACCGGAACAAAAAACGGTAAATATCGGTCTCATTGAAATTGGTCGTGAACTTTCAATACCTCTTGTGGCATCTAATGACTGCCACTATATCAATCAAGAAGATGCAGAGGCACACGAAGTCCTGTTATGTATCCAGACCGGGAAGACCATTGAAGATACCGATCGGATGAAATTCAAGACAGATCAATTTTATTTCCGGTCACCCGAAAACATGAAGCATCTTTTTAAGGATATTCAGGAGTCTATTGATAATACAATAGTTATTGCTAATAAATGTAACTTTACTTTTGATTTCGGAAATATTTCATTACCCAATTTTGAGATCGATACGAGTGAAACACTTGATGAATATTTGACGAATTCGGCTCAAAAAGGTTTGGAAATCTTGAAGCCTATCATTATGAAAGGTTATTCAGATAAAGAACCCTGGGTAAAATATGAAAAGCGCCTCGAAGAAGAATTGAAAATTATTAAGTCAATGGGATTTGCAGGATATTTTCTTATTGTCTCAGATTTTGTGAATTACGCGAAACAAAAAAATATTCCTGTGGGACCCGGAAGAGGTTCTGCTGCCGGTAGTCTCGTTGCGTATGCTACCGGTATTACAAATATCGATCCAATACGATACGGACTGTTTTTTGAAAGATTCTTAAATCCAGACCGGATAAGCATGCCTGATATAGATATAGATTTTTGTCAGGACGGACGAGACGAGATTATCAGATACGTTACGGATAAATACGGGAGCGATAGAGTCGCTCAGATCATTACATTTGGTAAAATGCAGGCAAAAGCAGTTATAAGAGATGTAGGAAGGGCATTGAACATACCTTATAGCGATGTCGATAGGATTGCTAAGTTGGTTCCCAATATACTTAATATATCTCTTGATATGGCAATCCAAAGTGAACCGCGCCTCCAGGAAGAAGAGAAAAATAACGAAAAGATAAAAAAGCTCCTTTCATTGTCACGCTCACTTGAAGGCTTAAATCGTCATTCCTCAACACACGCGGCGGGGGTCGTCATATCAGATGTACCACTCGTGGAGCGTGTACCTCTCTGTAAAAGCCCCAAGGATGAAATTGTCACACAGTATTCAATGAATGATCTTCAGGCGGTTGGATTGACCAAATTTGATTTTCTTGGTTTAAAAACCCTTACCGTCATCAAAAATACAATTCAGTTCATAAAAGAGGGCAGGGGAGAAGAAATCGACATCGAGACAATCCCTCTTGATAATCAAAAAGCATTTCAATTGCTGATGAAGGGAAGTACCGATGGTATTTTTCAGCTGGAAAGTTCCGGTATGAAAGATATCCTTTTAAATATGAAACCTGATTGCATTGAGGATATCATTGCATTGATAGCCCTCTACAGACCCGGGCCTATGAATATGGTTCCTGAATTTATTTCTCGTAAACAGGGTAAGACAAAGATCGTTTATGAAATTCCTGAATTAAAAGAAATACTAAAGGAGACGTATGGCGTTATTGTATACCAGGAACAAGTTATGCAAATAGCTGGCGCGATTGGCAACTATACTATGGCCGAAGCGGATATTCTGCGAAAGGTCATGAGCAAGAAGAAAACATCCGAGATGGAGAAGGAGAAGCCTAAATTTCTTGAAGGCGCCAAGCAGACAAATATACCTGAAAAAAAAGCAAAAAAAATCTGGGAGCAGATGGAAACATTTGCGGAATATGGATTTAACAAGTCACACAGCACCGCTTACGCAATGATATCATACCAAACTGCCTTCCTGAAAGCAAACTTCCCCGTTGAATTTATGGCAGCGCTACTGACAAGTGAAAAAGACAACCGTGACAAGATCATAAAAT
>CAIVEC010000047.1 GCA_903904875.1 uncultured bacterium
CTGACAACAATACCATTCTTGCCTTGGTAGATGAAAATGGTAACAAAGTGCTTGGATGAGGAACAGGAAAACTCGGATACAAATGAAGCAAAAAAAGCACCCCGTACGCTGCTGAACTTTTGACGAAACAGCTCTTGAAAGAAGCTCAATGACTTGGGCTCAAAGAAATATGAGTCATCTTTAGATGAACAGGATTGGCAAGAGACGGTGTCTTCAAAGCTATCAATGAAATCGGGCTTATCGACATCAAATATATCAAGGAAAATACAGCCATCCAGTTTGGCGGATGTAAATGAAGAAGAAAGAAAAGAGTGTAAAATTCATCAGTATAATTTTAAATTCTAAATTCCAAATTTAATGAGGTATACGTGACCAAAGTTTAAACTATGCAGAAGAGAACAAGTGGACCTATTCTGATCAAAGAAGTATAATGTGAAGAAAAATAGAAGTTTGCCAGGACAACATGGTGCGAACATGCAGAGATCATCTGAATATGGAAAGCTTTTGAGAAACAAGCAAGTCCTCAAGAGAATGTATATGCTCTCAGAAAGACAATTCGTAAGGATTGTTAGAGAGATTGCGGGTAAATATTCCAAGAACAAGAATATCACTCATGATACTGCGCTTTTCCAATTTTTGGAAAGAAGAATGGATTCTATTGTTTATAGATCAGGACTTGCAAAAACCATTATGCAAGCGAGACAGATGGTCAACCATGGTCACTTCTTATTGAATGGAAAAAAGCATAATATACCGTCATCATTTGTATCTATCGGCGATAAAATCAGCATCAAGGATAAACTGAAGGATTCTACCCTCTACAGCCAGAATGCTGCAGATTTCAAAGGGAAAATCCCTTCATGGATAAAATTAGATAAAGCAAGTAACACCATTGAAATCCTTAATGATCCTCAGGTTGGAGAACTTGGAATACCTGCTGATCTCTTGAAAGTTATCGAATTTTATGCGAGAGCATAGTCTACAAAGACGTATGCTTTAGTATAATCTTGATATATACCAAACAAAAAAATTTTTACTCTTTATTACTCTGCATGTTGGATATACAAAAGTTCATCTGAGCTCCCAAAATTATTGTCTCACAAGTAGACGATAGGACCACCAAATTTGAAGTAAAATTTTTGCCTAGAGGATTTGGACAGACACTTGGAAACGCATTAAGAAGGATTATTTTGTGATATAGTGTTGGATGAGCTATCACTGGATTAAAAATCAAATGAGTAAATCATGAATATCACGTGATAGATGGAGTAAAGGAAAGTGTAATTGATATGATGTTAAACTTCAAAACACTCCGCTTCAAAGTCGATGAAAAAGCTGATACTATCCAATGGATCTCTCAGAGATTTTCAGGGATAGGAATCTATACATCGAATAATATCAAGCTTCCTGCTGGTATAGAATTTTTGAACGAAGATGTGGAACTCTTTGAAATCACTGATCCATCACTAGAACTCAATATCGATATCAGGATAGAAAAATGATACGGATATTACAGTATTGATTATCTGAGAGCTCGTGACAAGAAAGATGAAGATGTAGACGCAAACATGTTATTGATCGACAATGAATTCAAAGTGATTGACTATGTAAAATATGAGGTGGAAGAAGTTATTGAGGACTTCACGGGATCTACCAAAGACCTATTGACGATTGAAATCAGATCATGGTTCAAGGGTATCTCTCCAAAGGAGATTATGATGTTTGCCGGTGAAGTATTAGCTTCCTACGCTAAATTATTCATCTTCGACAATGTATATATCGACAGATCATTCCTCGTGGATATCGAAGATCTCGATAGAGCACAAGATAAGCTTCATGAAGAAACGAATATCAAGACTATGCCTATCGATGCGCTTCCGCTCAGCGAAAGGACAAGAAACGCGTTGATCAAAAACAATATCTTGTACGTAGAAGATCTCGAAAAGAAAAAGAAAGGCGAACTCTTGCTCATGAAATGAGTAGGTAGAAAAGCCATCGACGAGATCAACAGCGCATTGGCGAACATCGATAAAGCGCTTATCGGCTAAACCGCCGAATGTTGAATGCTAAATGTTAAATAAAATATTCCATAAACTTAGCACTTAGAACTTAGCATTAATATTTTAATTGTTAATTTAGTTGGTACCATGAGACATAAATTTAACAAGATGCTCGAACTTCATACAGGAGCCAAAACAAGACACGTGTTTGTAAGACAATTATTAACTAATCTTATAAAGAACGGAAAAACAACCACTACACCAAAAAGAGCTAAAGTACTCAAATCAGAAGCTGATTCTTTTTTCGCTAACCTTATCAGAATGAGCAAAAAACTCAGTGAAAAAGACGGGAAAAGGGAATGTATCAGATATATCAAATCCAAGATTTACGGTGAAGCTGAAGGAAAAAAAGTATTGAACGTACTCTTGCCTAAATACAAAGAATCAGGAGCTACCTCAAGTTTCGTAGCCGATTATAAATTAGGGTTCAGAGTAGGTGATGGTGTCCAGAAGATATTACTTAAGTTATTATAGTTTTAGTATTTTGAATGTTTTTTAATCATGGAATTTACAAAAAAAGACCTCAACAAGACGCTCCGAGTAAAGCCAGCTGATATGGACAAAAATAGGAAACGATGGAGAATCGATGCTAATGGAAAAGTGCTTGGAAGATTGGCGGTTGATATCGCGAAATTGCTCTTGGGAAAACACAAGGCATATTACTCAGATTTCCGGGATGCAGGCGATTTTGTGCTCGTAGAGAATATCGACAAGATCAAAGTCACAGGAAAAAAACTTCAGGACAATGTGATGTATTCCTACAGCGGATACAAAGGCAATCTCAAACAAGTGACTCGGGATATCCTTATGAAAAAAAATCCTGAAAAATTACTTACTGCCGTAGTCAGGGGAATGATTTCCAAAAATAAGCTCAGAGACAAGAGGATCAAAAGAATGAAACTTGTTGTCTGAACAACTACCAAATACGATCATTTTAAACCGGTAAACTTATATAAATAATGGCAAACAAAGAATACACCTATGCTATAGGGAGAAGAAAAGAGACAACAGCTGTTGTCAAGCTTTTTGGAAAAGGAAGCGGTAATTTCATCATCAAGACGTCCAACGGTTCACAAAAATCATTGGCAGACTATTTTGGTGGAAACCTCTATCTTCTCGAGGCTGCGCTTTTACCCCTCAACACCCTAGGTACTGACTATCTCAAGAAGTTTGATGCTGAAATTGTCGTCAACGGATGAGGAATATCAGGACAAGCTGATGCTATCAAGCTAGGATTTGCAAGAGCGTTGATTGAATGGGATCCTGATCTCAGAGTTACCTTGAAACCATATGGACTGCTCAAGAGAGATCCAAGAATCAAGGAAAGAAAGAAACCTGGATTGAAGAAAGCGAGAAAAGCACCTACTCGGTCAAAGAGGTAATTCTCTGACGACTATGAATATATTACAAAACGACTCTTTGGAAAAAGAGTTTTTTTGTTTATTTTTAAAAGCAAATCTATATATTTGGAACTGAACTTTTATTTTTTTATTATCGATAACGAATGAATAAGGATTTATTTTTTCTTGGCATCCAGTGATGCGGAAAAGGGACACAAGGGAAACTATTATTAAAGGATTTTGCTAGTCAATACGACTATTTGGAGATGGGACAGCTCTTCAGAGCTATCATGTCCAATGATAATATCATAGGGAATTTCTGCAAGGATATCGTAAATAGCGGTGGATTGGTCGATCATTTCGTGAGCCATGACCGATTTCATACTGCTCTCCAGATAGTAACGAAAAAGAAGGTAGGACTTATGGTTGATGGTTTCCCGAGAGCTATGGAACAGGCTGAATTTATGATGAAAAAGATGGAAGAATACAAGAGGGAGTATATCATCATTCATTTCGAATTATCTAAGGAAAAAGCTATTGAAAGGATGATGAAGAGAGCAGAAATCGAAGGCCGTAAGGATGATACCGTGGAAGCGATGAATACGAGAATAGATGCGTTCATGAACGAAACATTGCCGATGATCAAACATTTCGAATCACTAGGAAAAGTCATCACCGTCAATGCTGACGGTACGATTGAAGAAGTGCAAGCAGAATTAAGAAGTAAATTAGGGCTTTAGTTCCTAGCTTTCATATATGGCAAAAATACTCACAAGAGTGAAAATAGAGAAGATAGGATACGGATGAATCGGACTTGCGAGAATGAGTGATGGAAAAAGGATTTTGATCAAATGAGGCGCTTTGCCTGGAAGTATTGTGGACCTGAAGATAGTGAAGCAAAAGAAAGATTACGTAGAAGCGCATATCACACATATCGTAGAACTTGATCCAAAGATCGTAGATGGGGAAATATTCTGTCCGCATTTTTTCTCGTTACTGTCAAATAATAGAGTCAATTCCGATGTTTGAAAATTAGAAATTGGAAATTGAAAATTACCACGAAAAGTGGGTTGTGGAGGCTGTAAATGGCAGATGCTCAGTTATACGAATCAGTTAAAACTCAAAGAAGATATCGTCAATGATGCATTTACTAAGTTGAAGAAGCAATTACCGGAATTACAAATATTATCAATTATTTGATCGCCGCAGGAGAAGAAATATAGGAATAAAATAGAATTCAGTTTCGGAAAGTATATCAGCAAAAACAAGGAAGGAGTGAATGAAGCGCTTTCTGACTGGAGTGTATGATTTCATAAACAGTGAGAATTCAGCAAGATCATTGATATAGATAATTGTTCGCTTATTTCCGATGAGGCGAATTTTCTATTCCAGTATATCAAAGAACTGTGCAAAGCATCAGAACTCCCTGTCCATGACCAGATGACCCATCAGGGATTCTTTAGACATCTCGTCATCAGGCAATGAATAAACACTGACCAATTTCTCGTCAATCTTTCTGTTTCTGACAATAATCTCAAAGAGAAGAATACAAAAAAACGGAACAAATTCCTCGAGATACTCAAGAAGGATGAAATATTGAATAAGAAAGTAACTACATTGGTCATCACCTATAATAATGGATTGGCTGATATCATCAGATCCAAGGATTGCGAGACCAAGACTTTCCGGTGAGAAGGACATATCTATGAAAAACTTATCTTTAAAAATACTTCTAAGAATCCGCTTCCTACCGATGATGAAAATTCTCAGGAATCCCCTGAAACATCTTCTGAGATCTCTTTTAGGATATCCCCTTTTTCCTTCTTTCAGACGAATACGCTCTGAGCGCAACAGCTCTTCAGCCAAGCGATGAGCATGGTCGGATATATCGAAGGAACCATCCTTGATCTCTATTGCGGAACAGGAAGTATAGGAATAAGTTTTTTGAAGTCTGGAAAAGGTGATAAATTGGTCGGGATAGAGATTGTCGAAGAAGCGATCACCGACGCGCGATACAACGCGAAAATAAATGGTTTGGAAGATAATGTTATCTTTTTGGCTAATCCAGCTGAGAAAGCGTTTACCCAGACTCCGGAGATTAAGAATAAATTAAAGAATCTCGGTCTCGTCATCATCGATCCGCCAAGAGATGGGTTGCATAAAAACGTGGTCCAGATGATCTGCGACCTGAAGAAGGAATCAGAATTCAAATTATTGTATATCTCCTGCAACCCGGTCACCATGGTCAGGGATATCGAATTATTGGTGAAATGAGGCTTTACCATCAAGGAAATCCAGCCTGTGGATATGTTTCCGCAGACCCATCATATCGAATGTATTTGAGTGTTGACTTAGTATAGTAAATATATATGGTATTTGTGGTTTTTTATCTGCTAGTCTTTTATGTATGGATGAAAATTTAGATAAAAGATGAGGTGAACCAAAACCAATTGGAGACATTATCAATCAGATGGGATTTGGAGAAAATGATATCGAGAAGAAAAAAATTAGTTGTTTACAAGACAAAAGATTTGTTAATGCTATCAAAAAAAATCTGTCTGCCTATATCAATGTGATAAAGAAATTTGAAACTGAATATAAAAAATCTTCTGTCATTATACTCCAGATAGAAGATTTCTATAATGAAGAAAAAAAACTTCTTGATGTCTATAAAACACTATTGGCTGAAAAAAATATTACCTCGAAAGATATTTATAATCATGCATATATTGTACAAGACAAATTAGAGGAGTTTGATGCCGACTTTACGGCTCTTCGCACAACGCTTAGATTTATTGTTAGAAAATTCCATGATCCAGAAGACAAACAGGAATATGATGAAAAAATCAACAGTCTTTGCTCGGTTTTTGCGCAGATCTATATTGATATCACTGATATTGGTTTTGAGCAACAACAACTCGTTAAAAAAATCTAACAATCAGAAAAATAGGGATAACCAATTATTTGATTTATAGAATGTTTGATTCATCAATTATTTGACAAAATGCCTCTTGAGGAGTATAATTTAGATGAATCATTTTTTTACCTAACTGACTTCATTATGGTAGAGATTCTAAAAAATACAGAGATGGACACCACAAGTGCTTTGGATGAACTCAAAAAAAGTATCAAAAAGCATCCAGATAAGGATCCTGATGCTTTTGATAATGGTCCGGAATCCGTTAAGAATATTACCCTAAAACCAGAATATCTTGCAAATAACAAAGATTTTTTCTCATGTATGACTGAATTTTTGAACAAAAATATCGATGATATCGAAAAGGTGAATGCTTCACGAAAGGACTTAAACAAAGGTATTAAAACAGCAAATCCGATAATAGTAGATGGCGTACCTGTATGAAGATTCGCAGTAACTTCTTTTTTCGCAAAAGAGAATAACGAAGTGGTATTAAAAAACTTTTCGGAAATCGTAAATAACCAAAAGATCTACACCTTGGAAGCCAAAGTAAAAACATTTATGTACAATGGGTATCAAACATTACTCTTTGAAACAGACGATAAGGAATATGATTATGATGTTATTCTCCATGATGACGGTGAGATATCCATCGTTCAGAAAAACGTTAAAAAAAACAAGGAACTGAAACTTACTACCAAGGAAGAAATATTAAAATTCGAAGCGCTTCTCAAGGAGATTTTTCCTCCTGCATATATAGCCTATCGTGATAAAGCTCTTCAAGAACTTACAGATAAAGATAATGAAAAACAAAAGAAAAAATAAAGCATTGATAATTTTTGATGAAAAGATATCCTCGAATAAGATTTATTTTGGGGATTTTTTTGATGATAGAGATACAAAAAAATATTTCACTTAAACCATATAACACGTTTGCTGTCGATGTACAAGCTGATTTTTTCGTGGAAGTGAAAGATGAACAAGACATATTTTATCTGATTTCAACGGATGTTTTTGCTAGCCAACCACATTTGATCTTAGGGTGATGAGCGAATATCCTCTTCACGAAAAACTATAATGGATTGGTAATAAAAGTTTCTTTATTGGGAAAAAAAGTAGTGAAGCAAGACGGTAATACCGTCTATATCAAGGCGGGAGCTTGAGAAAATCGACACGAGCTGATGATGCGAGCATTGAAGCAATGATATGTCTGAGGAGAAAATCTTGTCCTTATCCCAGGTCAGGTAGGAGCAGCTCCCGTAGGCAATATCGGCGCTTATGGCAAGGAAGCGAAAGATATCATCTATGAAGTGGAAGGCGTTGATCTCACCACGAAAGAGAAAAAAGTGCGGACAAATAGCGACTGTAAATTCGGCTATCGTGATAGCATCTTCAAGCAAGAATTAAAAAACAAAGTAATTATAACAGCAGTGACTTTCGTATTTGAGAAACAATCTACTGGCTATGTTCCGGACATCCAATACAACGATATCCAGGATAGCATCTGAGAACAATGAATAGATCCTACAGAAATCACTGCTCAAGAAATAGCGAATATCATCATCTCCATCAGAGAAAATAAATTGCCTGATTGGACCAAGATAGGGACAGCGGGAAGTTTTTTCAAAAATCCTGTCCTCACTCAAAAGCAATATGAAAAACTCCTAGTGAAATATCCAGAGTTGAAATGAAACATCGTTGCCAATGGAATCAAGCTTTCAGCGGGGCAATTAATAGAGCTTGTGGGCTACAAAGGCAAGTCCCAGTGAGCAGTCGGTACGTATGTAAATCACGCGCTCATCATCGTCAACAACGGTGGTGCCAGCGGCGCAGAGATACGGGCATTCGCTCAAGCTATTCAAAAAAAAGTCCTAGAACTCTTCTGAGTGACTCTAGAACCTGAAGTGATAGTTATATAAGTTTTCTAGTAGAGATAGATGTATCTGAGCTGATCAGATCATTTATAATACGTACAAGTTCAGTTATTGTTATTTACTGGCGTTCCTGTTCATGGATGTGAAATAAATGTCTTACATAAATGGATATCAGCATAATCGGTCGTTGCAACAATATCAATAATTGATCAACCAACTAATCGATTTGCTCCTCCTTCCGTTTCTGCTCCTGCCATAATAACAAATCCATTTCCTGATATTCATCATTTTTTAACTGGCGTATACCCAAATTGTCCGTTTGAAATCGTTGTACCTAAACCAGCAAAACTTTTGTTAGATTGAGGATCTTCTGGTATACTAGACATTCCTGCAGATATTAAATCTCACGAAATACTAGCAAGAGAACATCAATCAGGAGGATTATCACAAACAGGAAATAATCATTTATCTATCTGATACGATACAAATGCTGCGGCTGTTTGTGCAAGGTCGGCTTTACGAGCGACATCGTTGGCTCTTCCCCTGGCGCTTGAGAGTCTTGGGATGAGCGCGGCGGCGAGGATACCTATGATGACGATAACGATAAGCATTTCGATCAAGGTGAACGCTTTTCTTTTATGTTTTCGTGAAAACATCAAATACCAAAAAATAGTAAAAACGAGGCTTGTATGGTATAGAGATATGAAATACCGCTTGAATTTCAACATCATTTTGCTATCTTTGACCCGCCAAGGGCATTTTTTTGTTATATTTATTTTCTCTAAAATACTCTTGACATTTATATAGAAATATGTATATTATTAAAAACAAAATAACCCAAAACAAAAAAAACACGACTATGAAAAAAATCACAAAGATCATCGCAGCACTGTGTTTCAACCTCATTTTATGTGGTTCCTGCAGCACACTAGCACAGACCGTTACATCCAAGACTGACAGTCAAGTCATTAAAACGTTTTATTGCTTCACCTATGACGGTGGCTTTATCCAGGCAAATGTACCGGCAAAAGATTTACTGCTCTGCACACCGCTTCTTACTCCAACCAAAAATTGTAAAGTACACAGATCTTCTATGGAGGATATCTGGAAAGAAAACGAAGAAAACGAAGTAGCAAACGACAACACCAAAGAAAATAATCCGGCGAACTTATTCGCCAAAAATTAATCTAGTAATAACCTTTATCGAAGCTGTCTGTATCATGACAGCTTTTTTTGTTATAGTAAAATATATTTCCCCGGCACATCCTGACTCACCAATCACTTGATCTCCAACATCGTAAGCAACTGGATGATATCCTGGATGTTTGATCACATTTTGCTGACAATTTCCTGAATCTCCACTCCCTGATTGTTAGAAAGAGCTGACAAAAGTCATTGTTCTTGATCGGTGAGTTCGATCGTCGATAAAGGTCTGGAAGAAATATGTTTGGAAGTGAAATGAGTCGAGAGAAAGTTTTGGAGATTAAAAATCGGCTTCACATAGCTTGTTTCTATGAGTTGTAAAATACCCGCACTCGTCGGTGAAAAGATGGAACTCGGTGTCGCATAGACCGGTTTTTTCATCGCTATCGCACAATCGACGGTAATCAAGCTACCCGATTTCTCTCCGGCCTCCGGCAAAAAAAGTATATCAGCCAATCAAGCGATTAAGCGATTTCTCTGCGGAAATGTATACTGACTGGGTCTTTCTCAGAGCTTATATTCGGAAATAACCAATCCCCCATCAGCCACAATCTTTTCTATCAATGCATGTTCTGGTCTTTTCATATACCAACCAAGACCTCAGCCGAGAACAGCTATCGTAGGGATATTATTTTCACGGGAAAGACGGTGACAGAGCTGATCTACGCCTTCAGCCATGCCGGAAACTGTCACGAAATCATAATCGCCCGCTGTGGTGAATAATTTTTCCATCACTTGTTTTCCGTAACTCGACATAGCTCTCGGGCCTACGATGCCGAGGATTTTTTTGTTGAGCAACGAAAGATCGCCTATGTAATAGATAATCTGCACCTTGGGTCTGATAGGAAGAAATTTATAATGAAAATCTGTCTCTGCTGCTATCAGGGCACAGATAGTATTTTCTGTGATTCGGTCTTCAAGTTTGGAATATTTGTTTTTGTCATAGTCAGTAAAATCCTGCACTTGAGAAAAAGTGATTTTAGGATCCAAAGAATAAATAATCGCTTCATGCTGCATGATAGTTTTTCCAAGTAAAAATTCTTTGTGAGTATAAAAATATATTCATATTTTTCAATACTTAATTACTATTATTCGTTTGTCAAAAATCTAATTGACAATAGGTTTATCATCATTTATGCTTGAAATACTATACAAATTTGACTACACTTTCGCCTACTCGATATTTTTTTACGTCTGTGAACAATCTCATGTTAGTGAAGTTAAATAATATTATCATGTTTGCGTTGATCGCATTTTTCATTTCGCGAATACTCTATCCTATCTACATTTCGATTTTGAGGAAATACAAGCTCGGAAAAACCATTCGTGAAACAGCAGTCACCGGAGAAAAATCAAAAATATTCACCAAGCTTCATGAACAAAAAAAAGGTACTCCTACCATGTGAGGCGGTATTTTTTTGTTAGTCATGGGATTGATGATAGGAATCTCCTATATTTTGAAAGATTATTGATGGATCAAAAATACCTTATTCAATAGACAGGAAACCTATGTCATCCTCTTCGGATTTTTCAGTATGGGACTGATAGGACTGATTGATGACTTTCTCAATATCAAATGACATGGAACCGTGAAATGACTGAGTGCTAAAGCGAAATTGATCGGTATGGTGGTCTTTTCCGCATTTATCAGCCGATGGTTTTATAGCAGACTATGAATAGATTATATCAATTTACGGCCGATCGCAGGCAAAATATCTCTCGGATTATTCTATCCGATACTCACCTTCTTCATCACTATCGCGATCGTCAACGCCATCAATATCACTGATGGACTCGACGGACTTGCGGGCGGATTGATGACGCTTATCCTTTTTGTGCTTACCGTAGTGCTATTTTTCAATCAGACGTATATCGCTGCGACCGTAATCGCTATCGTGATAGCTATATTGGTAGCATTTATGTTTTATAATATCAATCCCGCCAAAATCTTTATGGGTGATAGCTGAGCGTTCGCTCTGTGAGGGCTTATCGCTTCGCTGCTCTACTTCCTCAATATGAGAACGTGAATCATCCTTCCCTTTATCATACTCTTCGGACTGTTTATTATAGATCTTACATCAAGTTTTCTCCAGATTTTCTGGAAAAAATATTTCAAAAGAAAGCTGTTTGCGGTTGCACCGCTTCATCATCTCTTTGAATATAGAGGGATCAATGAGACGACTATCGTCATGAAAGCATGGTTTATCCAAGGTCTTCTTGCGGCAATCACTATCATCATAATATTCTATCAGATGAATAAAATTTTAATCAACTAAACTTTAGCACTATAATTTTTTGATATGGAACCATCCAACAAATTAATCAAGACACTTACCCTTGTAGCAAAAATATTTTTCATCTGACTTTTGCTCCAATTTTTCGTCCAGACATTATTCACCTACAAACTAGGTCTGGATTGAAATTTCCGGAAACTTCTCTGGATGCGAAAAGAGATTATCATCGTCGGATTACTCGGATTCTTAGCACGATATTTTTGGAAAAAGAAAAACTTGAAAGCGTTTTTTGAAAAATTCCCGTTGAAAAATTTCGTGCGGGTATTCATTGCTACTATCGTGGTAACTTTTCTGATATCCGTGTTCATCAATCATACCGGAGTCGGAGCCTGGATCATGTCCGTCAGATACAGCATGATAGGGTTTCTGATATTCATCATATTTTTTGCCATTACCGTATTGTTTTTCGGGGCGAGAGAGATCAATCTCGTCAAACGATATAGCAGAATCATGAAGACCTTGCTTGTAGCGAGTCTGTGTCGGCGAGGTATGCTTTGGCTGATACCGAACTTATTGAAATTCGCAGGATACAATCAATTTAATTACGAAGGCGGTGTAGGCGTCGCTCCTCCAGCCGTGTATTATACGCAATTCGATAGCGGTTATGTCCGCAACCAGTTCCTCTTTGAGAGACCTATCAGCCGAGGATTCTTCTTGATAGCATTCTGGCCGCTGTTCTTTGTTTTGTGTTTCAAGAATAAGCCGCTAAGAGATAAGATATGGCGATGATTATTATATGGTCTCGCTATCATGTCTACGTTCTCTAGAGCAGCCTGGGCGGTCTGGCTTATACAGACCATCATCTTGGTGCTCTTTCAGTTCCCAAGGAAATATCGGAGGATGGCGCTGCGATGATTTTTACCGCTGCTGGTGTTCTTTTGAGTGGTCACGTATTTCGGTCAGAAACAAATCATCACGAGAGAGTTTTCAAATACCGGACATTTCAGGCTTGTCGTGGAAGCGCTCAACAAGGTTGCTGCCAGACCGCTCCGATGACAAGGTGCAGGATCTGCATGACCAGCTTCGTATCAAGTAACAGGAATCACCCCGTATAACCCTGAAAACCAGTACTTGCAGATATGGATAGAATACGGTCTTTTATGATTTATATGACGGTTGTATCTTTATGGATACCTTCACTATATCGCCTATAAATCCTATGAAGAAGAAAAAAACAATGACAATAAAATCACGAAAAAAAGGAAGCTCTATGGTACCATAGTATTCGCATTTGGCGTAGGAATATTGTGACTGAGCATCGAGGGATTCGTGCTTCACAGCTTCGTGGACAGGATGATCGTCTATCCGTTCATGGCCTTATTCGCCATCGCCTACGGCTTGTATATGAAAGAAAAAAACATACATAGTAATCAATACATAAAAAAAACATAAGAAAGGAGAAGTATTTTTAAAATTCAAAAAAAAACAAAACGTAAAAAAATAAAAAAAAGCCTATGCAAAAACTCTTTAAAAAAAATGAGTTACCACTATTGATTGGGCAAGATGTTCGTGTTACGTATAAAGAACCCCACAATAACAATAGTATCATACTGGCACGAATTATTGAGGCTGACGAAACAGGAATTGCTATCGAGGTAGATACTGGATTCAAAGTTATTCTAAGTAAAAATATCAAACAGATCGAATCCAAAAACCTTAGATTTATCAACCCAAAAGAGTTCTTTTACAACAGCAAGAGAGAAAGAGACGAATTGAATATTCAGATGGATAAGATCAACACGCAGATTATCGAAAAAATAAAAGATCTGCCTATCTATTATCTTTGTACGCGTAATGCTCAATTCATCAAAAATGGATCTTTCCAAAAGAAGAAAATCTCACAAAAAAAATTTGAATTTGAGGTCTTCCAATGGACTAAGAAACGTGAGAAACATATTCAATTATGCCCTCTTGCGTTGTTGAATAATCAGCTTTTATTGGCGTTGTATAAGAAGCAATTCTTGCTCTTCAAAAACAATTTGACTAGTGTTTTCGATACAAAACATGATGACATCAATAGTATTGTAACGTTTATCTTTGAACAAAACAAGCAAATCAAAAACAAAAGAAATATGTCCTTGCGAGGAATCGCAGAGGACTTGTTATAACTATTAACAGTCGGCTCGTATTTCGGGCCGATTTTTTTATTTGAGAATTTTTTTTAGTATTGTATTCACCTCATCCATCGGCCCGTCATCGAGGATGATCACGTCAAATCTTTCCTGGAACTGTTTTCTATGTTCGGGAGTATCGTGATTGAGGAATCAGATTTTGATGATGTTTTGATAGTCGAATCCATCAGCCATATGAGTATCTCACAATCAATCTCCAATCAAGATGATATTTTTTCTGTCCTTTATCTCATCGTAAATAGGCAAGTCACAGACCACTTTTTCGCCTTTATTGAAACTATGGATAATTGGCTCTCTGACTGCTATCGCTTTACCTTTTTCGTCCCAAACAAAAGAATTGGAGATAATGTCGATGTTATCTGAAAGCTTGTTGATATTCTGTAAGCAGAAATAGATTGCTTCATATCACAATCACGTAGCTGAAAAAATTAACAGAGGAATATCATGGTCTTTGAGCATATCAAAGAATGTTTCATATCATTCTCTGAAATTAACCAGATTCGATTGTACAGTCTTTTTTATGACATCTCTCGTTATCCCCACATCCAGCATAAGAGCAAATTGACGAGTCCGCCGTTCCATCATTGCTTTTTTCTTTTCCTCCAAAGGAACAGTAGGATCTATCTCTATCGGATGATAGGTAGTAAAGTTATTGAGTGATCTCTTGGAATATTCTTTTCACAGATATCATTCTTGTTCGAGTATTGATTCTAAGGAAGATCTTGGTTTTCCATCGACAAATGCTTTGGTCAACGTTCTGTCGAAATCCGCGATAACGTGAAATTTCTCCGGTCCTCAAGCGATAATCTTCTGAAGTTTGGCGTCGAAATCTTGTTGATTGGGGATGAATATGTTAGCCATGATAGTTATCCGTGTAAAATGTTTTCCAGCAATTCAGGAAATTCTGGAATGTGAAAATGCCCTCTATCAGTGAAGGTAATAAGCTTCGCTTTGGGTAAATATGATAATATTTTTTCTGCATGAGCATAAGGAACCATATCATCATCGGTGGAATGATATAAGAAAATCTCTTCTACCTGGTTTTGGAGATTGGGAATTATTTTCGGTTCATAAGCAAAATCTCAGGCATATTTTTCCTCATCGGACATATCGCTTTCATCAAATACCGCTGCAACCAGATGAAGTTGTTTGATTTTCTTTGGAAATGTATTTTCTCACAGATATTTGATCAGAAACATTCATCAAAGTGAATTTCATACCAAAACCAAATCTTCATTATTTAGATACGGAAAAATCTTTTCGAACCATATTTTCCATGCCTTATAGCTAGCCATATTTTTGTTTGGCATCTCTGGTCTAATCGTTTGATATGTTCATGTAAGTTTTTGAGATATCCGATCTTTCCATCCTGTCTGCTCTTCAAATGGATTATATTCTCGTGTTTCTAATGCTTTACAAAAATCATCATAATTACGAAAACACATTCATCAGTGAATAAAGATAATCTGTTTCATGTTAATATATTAGGACTAAATATGCAATATCTTTTTAATATCTTGTATGGTTTGTCTTGGCTTCTTAGCTAATATCGTTTTGATTCACACTTTTTTGGCCAGGAGACAATTGTCTTCTCTATCATCAATGAATATAGCATCCTTGGACTGCAATTTATACTTCTGGAGAACATATCTGAATATCTTTGTAGTGTTGTTTTTGACATCATCATATTTGCTGATTCATATATCATGAGAGAGAATTAGATCATCGAAAACATCATATCGTCAGATCTTTTTTATTTTAGTGCTTTGTGGTTTGTTTTCATCAGAGAGTATCACACACGTATATCAGAGTTTTTGAAGCTTTTCAATAAAAACAATGATGCTTTTGTATAAACTGAAATGATGGTCTACCTCTTTATTAAACACATTGGAAGAATCTTTGTGTATAGGTAATTTTGTGTTCTTGGAGAATGATTTCCAAACTGCGCTTTCGCTTATCTCTCATCTTCTAAACTTGTTCATCGACTCAGAAAGCGCCTTCCGAACATCTTGTTTTGATATATTATACATCTCTGCTATCTGTGCAGCATAGCCGTTTTTTTGGATATCTATCTTGGCTACTGTTCACCAAAAATCCCGGAAAATATATTTTATCTTTGGCATAGAAAATCGTTTGGAAATAAACTTTTAGAATACTCTACATTTAGAACTC
>CAIVEC010000048.1 GCA_903904875.1 uncultured bacterium
CGGTTTAAAAGTGTGACACCGTAAACTGACCGTTTTTGGATACTCTATTCTACACTTCTCCTTTGATAGTAACGTGAGTTTAAAACAGTTCAAATCTTAAGTATTATGAAATACTTAGCTTAGCTATTCCCGCAAATATCCTTTACAAATCAATGATATATCTGTGATTCCGGCTACTTGGAAAGAATACGCTTGATTTCGTATCTTAAATATTGTATATAAATAGCCGATATTACTTAATATATAGGGAGAATCAACGATGAAAGAAGAAATCGAAAACCAGCAAATTTCCAACAATCCGAACCATCCGAAAAAAGGTTCGTCCACAGTTGTCGATCCCATTAGAGATGAAAAAAATATCAAAGCAATCCGGAAAATTCTCTCGGACAATCCTAGAAATCATCTCCTCTTCGTTATGGGAATCAATAACGGTTTACGCACTGGAGACCTTCTCAAATTGAAGGTCGAAGATGTCCGGACTCTGAAAGAAGGAGACAACATAAACATTAAAGAAGGCAAAACAGGAAAGCAGAATATTCTGGTAATCAATAAGACCGTCCACAAAGTTCTCAGCCAGTATCTGACTGAGTGCAAACCACATGATAATGATTATCTCTTCAAGAGCAGAAAAGGAAATAAGCCGATCACGATTCAAACAGTCAATGCCTATTTGAAGGAATGGACGTTAGCGATCAACCTGAAAGGCAACTATGGTGCTCACTCTTTGCGGAAGACATGGGGTTATTTTCAAAGAAAAGTATTCGGCGTTGGATTTGAAGTAATTTGCAAACGGTACAACCATGCGAGTCCAACTGTGACCATGCGGTACTTAGGAATAACAAGTAAAGAAGTTGAAAACATCCTCACTAATAATGAAATCGGATGAAACACTACTAAAATACGCAGAAGTCTCGTCCTAGACAAGCCTCGCACGATTGCCTGTGCTTTAAACGCGACAATTGGAGGAAGAAATGAAGAGTAAAAATGATGCAATGCGGTTTGACTGTCCGGTTTGTGGCAGTACCATCGTTGATTTTAGAAAAGAAGAATCTTTCAGTGGGATCTGTCCGCATATTGCTCTGAGCTATTCTTCCTCACTAGGAGATTTTTGCGATATTGATGAGTCTATTGAAGACATTGCCGATGAGATGAGAAAAAAGCTGGAAGAGCATGAAGCTGATGACGATTATAAAGATATAACATTGATTGACCTCGTAGCAGAATATGCCGCAAAGTCTGGCGGTAAATATGCGCTCTATAGCATTGATGATCCTACCGGTGAGCCACACGTTTACGAAACAGTTTATTTTTTAATTAAGATGACGGAAGAAAAGAAAACTAAAAAGAAGGCAAAGACAAATTAACGCAATAGCCGTTAGGAGGAAATTATCACGATGAATTATCAAACGACATATTGGGAAACTTCATCTCCGCGTAAAACAAAAAACGTCAGTGTGGACGAAATAAAATATTTTGACGCGAGAGGAATGCTGCGTGTTTACGGACGCGGTGATCATTTCACTGGTTATGGTACTTTCAATTTGGACATCTGGTTAACCAGAGATGAACGTTTACTGATGAGATGCTGGTCTCGCTGTATGGACATTGATGATCGCTCATATGAAATTAAAGGAATAGACACAGCTAAAATACCGAAGCCGGACAAGAAGAATGTGTTAGCTGAATCGTGGGTACCGACTGTTGTGCGGAAAACTTATAACGACTGGATACAGGATGAATATTGAACAAAGAAAAA
>CAIVEC010000049.1 GCA_903904875.1 uncultured bacterium
CAGCGCTGGTAAATGATTTGCAAGAACCGCACATAATCTCAGCATAGAGCTTCAACATTTGAGGCTTTGCACGAGTGATTGTAGGAATCTCTTTTGTCCATTCTCCGCTTTTATTGAATATAGCAAGATAATTAACAACTGTTGATAATGCAATATCCAACACTTTTTGGATCACCAACGATGGCATTCCCAATTTAAGCAGAAAAAGCATCCATGCTTTTTTTTGCATAAAAACTCTGTTATCGTTCATATTTTTGTTTTTTTATTGGTTAATATTTTGTTTTTTGTATTATTTCTATATACAAATAGATATAGAAGTCAAGTCTATAAGTCTTTATTATAAAAAAACTCCCTCGGTACACCGAAAGGAGCTGTAAGTTTTTTATCCACCGATCATTTTGAGTTCGGTGTCAATTTTAAGAATTTTCTGTCTAAGCTTTACGCAACGAAGTAATTCTTTTTCGTCTTTTATCCGATCCTGTGGTCCGAAATTATCTATTTTATCCTCTAATTCGGAAATCTTTTCTTTCAAGCTTGTTTCTTGCTTTATATACATCTATCCTTACAAAGAGTAAAAAACATGTACTCAAGGCAGAATAGCCGAAACCCATGCCTATCAACAAAATTTTTTCAAATAATCGCAAATCCCAGACAGTTGCAGGTTGATTCAATTTAAATAAAAAACAGCTAATGACTGATGTGAGCAGGAATATTCCGAGCCATTTGTTTTGTTCCTTTTTCAGAAGGTAATCTTTGTAGATATCTTCCTGAATTTCAGTTTTTGTTTTCGTTTTCATATGGTTTATTTTTTACTGGTTTTTACTTTTTTATTTATAGCTTGGTATCCAAGCTCATTAAATTTGACAATGATTGCTGCAACTACTTCTACATGGCAAATACTAAAGGTTGTCATTGCTTCACATAATGTTTCATGCGACACCTCTGTAACATTTTTTTGGGCAATTTTTTGTTTTTTACCTTCTATTTTACGGAGGGATCTGTTCAGTTTTTCATTTGCATTTTTCCCTCTGGCAAATGATTTTGCTGCTTTTAACAGTTCATCTATTTTGTAATGCACATTTTTATTTTTCATGACTTTTTGTTTTTTAGGGTTATTTTTTTATATATAAATCTCCGATAAAGTCAAGTCTATAAAAAAACTCCCCCAGAAAACCGAGGGAATTATTAGTTATTAGTTCTTTACATTATTAGTTTATCAAATAATGATTCTACACGTTTCCAATCATTTACCTTGCAATAGTCTGCACTAACTGATTTGTTTTGTGCTTCGCTATCCTGATCATTGTGAATCATATTAATCACAACAATCTCTTTTTCAGAATATTTTTCAGCAAAATAAAAGATTAATTGACATCTCGATGGATTTGCTACCAATATATTTCTTTGGAATACAAAGCCACGAATTGGATTTTTTTCAAGTAATTGGGCTTTAGCTATTTCATCCAGCGCGTTAACAAGCAGATAAGCAGATATTATTTCAAATTTTTCTGCCAATGATTGTAACTGTTTGACATGTGGAATTATCTTTTGTTCCCACTCGAATCCGATAAGCAAAATTTTTTGTTTCATAGAATTTATTTTTTATTTGTTTTTACACGGCAACTTTTTTGAGCCATTGCCATCTGATGATGTACTTCCAGAATGAATAGACACCCATAAGATAAACGATTTTCTGTTTATTGATCTTGATGTTTTGTTCATAGACAGCTATTTCTTCTGCAGCAGTTTGGTATTCGCTTTTCACCTGTTTCTCATTTATAAAGAGACGGAGGCGTGACAAATCTTCTAAGGAAAGTTTTTTGAGATTTTGTAGATATTCAATACGTTCTTTCCAGGATTTTATTTCTTCTTCCATATCCTTGATACTATCATTTGAACTAATGCTATTACTTACTGACAGAAAGCAAAAATATAATACAAGGACTGCGACAAAAAAGACCCAGAGATAACACAGAAATAGTATGACTTGGTAATAGAAAAGTATAGAAAAACATACTGTTGCGATTATTGATCCCACTATTAACCATGCATTAAATTTTCTTGTTTTCTCAAATCCGATTTGGAATTGTTCACGAGTTTCTGTTTTTATTGTTTTCATATGGTTTATTTTTTATTTTCTATTGTTCTTATATATATTTACTAAATAAAGTCAAGTCTATAAGTTTTTGCTATAAAAAAAATTCCCTCAGAAGACCGAGGGAATTATCATATTGCGAATTTATCGCGGAATTTTTTTTAGAATCTTTTAAGTGATTCAATAAGGTTGGCGGTAGTTATTAACTCTGATTTGAAGATGCCGTGATTATGTAGATATGCATAATGTTTATCCACATCTTCAGATGCTACTGCATCGATCGGTTCAATTACATGATACCCGCGTTCGGAAGCAGCCGATACAGCCGCGTCTTCGCAAACGTGAGTAGAGCCGCCGGTGATGATAAGGGTATTTCTTTGACACATAAATCTATCCAAAGAAATAAGTCTATCAGTACATAGGGGACCTATTTCGGCATCTTGAAAATACTCTTTTAAAATCCTTTTTTTATTTGTTTGTGTTTCTTTGTCATACTCAACCGGAAGTTGTAGATATTCTTCAAATTTAGTATCGAGTCCAACTTTATACATCAATGACCGGTTCTTAGCAAACGCTGAATAGTGTGATTTAATCATGATATACTCTGGCTTTTCATCCATCAGGCTATCAATGATTTTAGAACCCCATTGTCCTTTGGGAGCAATCTGGCCGTCCTGAATTCCCATCGCCTCAAAGCGTTGACGCATGGCTTCAGAGAGATAAGCAAAATCATAAATTGATTGTACGCAGACGCGTGGGATGCCTGCAGTTTTACATGCGCGCATAAGCGCGATGATGTTGGGTTCTATGGCCTGGAACATGGAAATGTCAGCATTCATCATTTTTTTGAATGATCCTTCATCTCTGCATCCGTCATTGACCATATCCACCACCAAAAGCAGTGTTCGCCTGGGATCGATGGTTATCTGGCCTTTGGCCATTCCTTCAATCTGCTGTTTATAAATTTCTGTTTGTGAGTTCATTTGTTTTTATTTTTATTTATTTCTTATATATAAATCAACAATAAAGTCAACAACTAATAGATGTTTTTTTATTTGTCAACCGTAAATAGTAGCCATAACTGGTGTTTTTTGCTTCTGAACCAAAAAGTGGGTATACTTAAATATAAGAAAACAAGGTATATTTAAAACTTAGCATTTAGCACTTAGCATTAAAAATTATGGAAGTCATTCAGAACGTAGTGTACGATACAGACTATAGCGCATATGTCGCTGATGGCGGATATCCGCTATTCCAGGCGCCGGCCGCAGCACCGAAGATGTGATTCTTTGATAAGCTCTTATCAGGGATTTTTCCTAGTCTGTTCGCAAAAAAATGAGCGCCTGCAGGAGCGGGAATGCTTGGCGGCAAAAACAAGGAACCGCTCCCGGAAAACCAGGAGATCAAAGACAAGGAGCTCAGAGACCAGGTAAAATATCTGCTTGAACTTCCTGATGATCAGTATAACGACCAAAAATTGACCAGCAAAATGAGACAATATATCGCCGAGACGGAAAAAGAATATTCTACCGTGATCAATGATTATAAAACGCACATTGCACCTTCGTACCGGGAATTCAAGCCAACCCAGTATAATGTGTCAGGGATTTTCTGAAAAAGTTATTATGCGCAAAGCTATCCGTCCTACATCGATGCGTTACGGACGAGAGATATTTTCGGATTCCATGCAAAATGGGATATGACGCGATTCATCTATCCGGAAGACGATGCAGCGATCCAGTCGATGTTGAAGAACAGGGCGACTCAGCTCAAAGCGGAAGTCAAAGACGCGATGCAGAAAGGTATCACGCTCGACATGGAAGTGGAACAGCAATACAGGGATGTAGAGATGATCAGGGAAAAACTCACGACACGTGAAGAAAGATATTTCGAAAATTCGTTTTATCTGAATATCTACGAAGACACTGAAGAAAAACTCAAGGAAACAGGAAAAAAACTTGAACAGAAGATATCAGGATACGGAATCAGGATCAAAAACGCGATCCAAAGGATGGACGAAGGATTCGCTTCCGGATTGCCGCTCTGCTCAGATGAACTCGGTATCAGCAGAAGCTCAGTCACTTCATCACTTTCGGGGTGATTTCCGTTTATCTCCAACGATATGGTCAGCGAGACGGGAATCTTGTATGGAATAAATTTTCATACGTGAGGATTGGTTATCTTTGATAGATACGATCTTAAGTTGCCTAATATGAACAGTGTAATCCTCGCTACTTCAGGAGCCGGAAAATCATTCACGGTAAAACTTGAAGTGCTCAGATATCTCATCAACGAGATCGATGTCATCATCATCGATCCGGAAAATGAATATAAATCGCTTTGCCAGAAAGTCGGCGGAACGTATGTAAACATCGCAACGAATTCACAGCAATATCTCAATCCGTTCGATATCCCGCCAAAAATCGAGGATGTGGAATACGGAAAAGGAGATCTTTTGAGATCACAGATCATGTCATTGATCGGAATGATCCAGATTCTGATCTGAGGATGTACGCCGGAAGAGGAAGCGTTGCTTGATAAGGCATTGCAAAGCACCTACGCATTGAAATGATTTTCACTTGATAACGATAATTATGAAGGCAAACAACCGCCGATCATGGGTGATCTTATGAACGTGCTCGAAGGTATGGAAGGCGGAGACAGATTAGCGTTAAGATTGAGTAAATATGTTAGTTGAACATTCGGTAAAGTATTCAACAATTATACGAATATCGATATCAACAATAAGCTCACCGTGATTAGTATCAGGGATCTGGAAGACGCATTGAAAACGCCAGCCATGTTCAACGTATTGAACTGGATATGGACCAAAGTAAGATCACACAAGAAAAAAAGGATGCTTGCGTGCGATGAAGCGTGGATCATGTTCCAGAACGAGACTTCTGCAGAATTCCTTTTCGGACTCACCAAGAGAGCGAGAAAATACGGATTGGGAATAACCGTAATTTCGCAGGATATAGAAGATTTTATCAAAAGCAAATACGGTAAACCGATCATCTCCAACTGTGCATTACAGATATTATTGAAACAATCCACAACATCGATCAAAGCATTGAATTCGCTTCTCGGGCTTTCAGAAGCCGAACAGAGAAGACTCGTCTCATCAGGCATCGGAGAAGGTCTTATCTTTGCCGGTCAACAGCATATCGCCGTCAAAATCCTTGCTTCACCGGAAGAGAAAGCGTTTATCACGACTGATGTAATCACGACAAAATAATGAAAAACGAAAAATGAAAAGTGAAAAACGAATGAATGACAAATTTATAGACTATAGTAAATTACCATAGTCCATCAGCAAACAAAATCCTACATTATTCATTTTTAATTATTAATTATTCATTAATTTATGGTCGAAGAGCTGAAAACAGTCGATACCAACACCAAGACACAGCTTTCGCTCGCAGCAGCGCTGTTTTTTTCTCCATTGGTACAGAATATGCTCAAAAGAAATACACGAGATATTACCGATAAAGATAAGGATTTCATTCATGGATATATCAAATTCGGCTATATCACGCTGTTTTTTTGAATCATCGTCATCGCAGCAGGAGTTTTGAATTATCTGTTTGCGTTGAATATCCTGAGTATCGTGTATACGGTCAGTATTTTCATTCTGATCTTTTTATTGCTTATCAGTATCGTCAGCATCCTCTCAGATATCAGTCTTTTGAGATGAGGAGACCGTACAATTCAGACCTATACTATCGAAGGAAATAAAAAAGACATCATTTTCAAATATCTGCCGATCTATAACATCTATTTGCGGTACAAGGCGCATAGTTTCGAGAAACCGAATTGGCGGATCAAAGAATCAATCTTATTGTGGATGATATTTATGATGGTAAGTTTGAGTGGAAGCATCTTGGTCAGCAGCAGTATCCTGATCTTGATTATTTTGAGGATCGCCGCACTTATGTCGGATATAGATTTTCTCAACACCAGAATCAAACAACAGCTCAATAAACTATTTTTCAAAAATCCTGAAGAAATCATAGGATACATTACGGGATTTATTGTATATCTCGGAAAATCATTCGTTCACATATTCACAAAAATGCAGCCATATAGCCTGGAGGAAGAGATAGCGAAAGAAAAGGAATCATATGGTCACATCATAGATATCAAAGGCAATGCAAGCATCATAAGTGAATATATTCTCTGAATCCTTTTGACGATTTGACTTGTCTATATCACTAAACTCGATTTCACTGTTCGAACATATTATGCATGACTGGGATTACTTGTTACAAGATATTTGGTCATGGCGTTCCAGTTGAAACACCTTCCGCATCTTCCGGTTGCAAGAGAAATCATGCTTCTCGTAAAAGCGATCGGATCACTCTTCAAGAGAAAGTCTTTTACAAAATAGTAACAGAACAATGAACTACAGAAACAACATCACTCCGACTATGGCAAAAATCGTTGCGTCACTTATGACGATAGCTCTTTCGCTTGTAGCATTTGCTCACGGGCAAAATTGCACTTGATGGGGTTGAGTTACGCTCATTGATGGACAACCGCCAGTAACTGGGTATTCAACCACCTGAGCAGAATTTCCGAAAAATTGTGATGATGATTATTCTACGACACTCACTTGTATAAGCGGAGTCATCAACGGAAACCGGCAAACGTACCAATATACCGCATTACAATGTGTAAATCTCGATCAGCTTGTCACGGGTGTAGATCTCGCTATCAACGAATCACCTGTTTACAGCGGCTATTTGATCGCTCAATGATCAAGTCCTGAAATCAGCATCGTATTTAAAAATAAATGAAATATATGAGTCGATTGAGCTATCAGCTCTCCATGATTCCTTTCATGTAAACGAACCGAACAGAATATCAACGTCTATAGCTCCAACTCTATCACGAGTTTCGTAGTCAATCCAGGAACCAAGGTAGGAGTAAACATCATAATCAAATCCATCTTTACGCAAGCATTGGGAACCAAAACGATAGCATGTACTATCAATCCTGGCCTTTTGAATGGTGTTAACGATGTAAACGGAGGTAATAATACATGGTCAGGAACTTTTGAGGTCGTTAAAGCGGATAGATTTGATCTCGCACTTAACAGAAGCATCGAGCCGATCAGCAAAAATCTGGAAGCGGCGGAAGGAGCGACAGGAACACAAGGCGTACAAAATTTTCTCTATGATAAGATCATGAATGTGCTTGTACCGCTTGTTATCATCATCGGAATACTTTCAGCGATCCTCGGATTCTATAAGATCATGTTTTCTACCGAAGATACCGCTACCAAAGAATGAACCAATTATATTATCTACTGAATAATAGGCATCATCATCATCATGAGCGCCAAGTTTATAGGTCAAAACGTCTTTGATATGCTTAATCCTTCGACTGGTGCGATTAACTGATCTGAAATAGCGAGCTGACTCTATAACAATATTTTGTATCCGTTCATCAAATTCGCTATCTATATCGTTCTCGGTGCAATGTTTGTAATCCTGGTATCGCGCGTGATCACTTTCTTGTTCGGCAGTGATACGGACGCCCAGAAAAAAGCAGGAACGCTTATCGGATGGAATGTCATTTCCATGCTTGTCATCATCGGAGCTAAACAGATCGTAGAAGCGATCTATGGTAAACAAGCAGCAGTCACGAGTACAAACGCTACCAACCTAGGCGAAATAGGATCCGGAATCTTAGCAAACAAAAATATCCCGATTCTCTATCAGATCATTAATTATGCCCTTGGAATAGCTTCACTGGTCATCTTGGTGATCATCATTATCCAGACAGTGAAATTGCTTATGAAGCCTGATGATCCTGCACAAGTCAAAAGCATCAAAAATTCATTGCTCTATATGTTCATAGGAATTTTGGTGATCGGAGCAGGATATCTTATCGTCAACTTCGCAATCATCAACTAATATATTTCGATTAATAGCCCGTTAAGGCGGGCTGACAAACAGTTGCCGAAAAGTAGCTGTTTTTTTTGTTTTTTAGCTATTTTTGTCGTGAGCGAAATGAACTTGGGTCAATTTTTGTCTTTCTTATCTAGTATTGATTTTTTCAAGCATATTTGTATAGTAGCAGAACCTTTATTTTTTGTTATGGTTAAAAAATGCGTACTCTCTTGATTATCGTAATTATCCTTGCATGAATAGCATTTATCGGATCTGTTTTGCTGATGTCGCCAAAAGGTTGACTAGGATTAGGAATCGGCGGAATGGCCGGAGGAAATGAATATGGAAGCAAAAAAACTCTCGAAAATAAACTCAAGAAAGCAGCCTTGGTTGCTGGCTTACTTTTTCTGCTTGCATCGCTTATTTTACCGTATACTAAGTAGATAATGATACCTATCAAAAAGAAACTCGTAAGAGATATTCTCAGATATACGTTTTTTCTATCCTTATTTTTTTGGGTACTGATCAGTATCTATATAGGATATCAATATGTCTGGATTTCTTCCACTCAAATAAACACCAAATGAGGAACATTTGTGGAAGGTATTTTTGGTAATACATCATATTTACCGTATCTTCGCAATGATACCCAAAGCAATTTTTATCAAGGGCTCCTATTCAACGCTTGTCTCAAACCATCCTATGATACAAGTGCTTCGGCATATGTTCCGGATCTTTGTACGGTTACCACAAAGGATAACAAAAATTATACTATAAGTCTCAATAAATGATTCATCCGGTCTGACGGAACACCGGTTTCGCTTGAAGACCTCTATTTCACGTATAATGAGATTTTGATTGGGAATATGCGGAAACTTCCGTCATTGACCCAATACAACGATATCACTATCGTCAAGGACGTAAATAATACCTTGAAGGTTACGTTTACGAATAAATCCTCAGACAATATCTTATTTTTCACGAACTACATTCTTCCAAGGCATATGTTATTGAATTCTGAACTTAATGACTATAAATCCTTATTCGCGTTCAAACCGGTGTATACCAATTGTGCCAATCTCGTTTCTCAATCCACTGATGAATATAGCTTGGTATTCAATCTCGTTAATTGTAATCAGAGCAACCTGAACTTCTATCAGGTGAAAAACACCACCTCATTTGACGCCTTCAAAAAGTCTATTGAGAACTGAAGCAAATCAATCATAGATGCCTATATCGGCGATGAAACGGTGGATGGATATGTAGTAAAGAAATTATTAACTAATCAACTTATCACCATATTTTTCAATACCCATTCTGACAAACTTAGCGTAAGAGGGAGAAGAGTGCTTGGATGATTGATCAAGCATAATTTTTATGGCAGCGGATACGAAGAGTATTTCAAAAAGAATGATGACGGACTTTTTGACGCTTTCCAATCCACCTGAACTGATGTAAAGGATTTACTCAACCGTGAAGCTAAAAACGTTATCACTAAAAATGATCTTATGGATATTAATATCCAAGCATTACCAAAATCCATCTCCATCAAAGGAGAAAACCAGAAATCGGTATATTTTATAGAAACCTGAGTGTCTCAATCTTTTGAACTTGCTTTTGATCAATGATATGACAAAGTCACTATCGAATACCAAGGCAAGACCTATTCGCCACAACATTATACCAAAACAGGGAAAACAGGATGGTATACTATCGGATCTACGGAGAAGAATTTCTGATCATGATTGAACAAATATAGTATCTATGGATATGTCGCAACCAAAAAGATACTTGTTGCTTCTCTGGATATCTACAATGTCATCCCTGAAGTGCAGCCTGCAGAAGTAGTAGGAACACCGGTAAAATTTACTGTAATCTATTATAGCAATTATATCAATGATTTCGTGGTGGCAAGATTGCAGCGTATCTTCAATGAAGCGAATATCGGCGAAAATTTCGTCTTTGAAAAAATAACTACTCCGGAACAGCTGCAAGGCAAACTCATGGCAGGCGATTATGATCTCTTGATCAATACCGTAGATATGGGACTCAAAAAAGATCTTACGAAGCTCTTCAGTACGGATAAATCCGAGATCAATCCTTCGCAATATCAGAACCAAAAGCTTACCGATCTACTAACGCAATATATTGCAGCAGATGATAATGGCAAGAAAAAACCGCTGATTGAGATCAATAACATCTATTCCAAGGATATGCCATTTGTCATTCTCGGAAAAGAATATCTCAACATCAATATGAAACCGAATATTATGGAAAGGCTCTTTAGTACCTGAACGAAGGTAGATATCGATGAATACAACCGGAGGAATTACATCTACAAGAATCTCAAGCTCGTGACGAATATCCATATCGATGGAAAGAAAGTATGGAACTTTGATAACTTCTCGAACTTTTTAACCAATGCGATAAAATAGATTATGTCGATTTTTGAAATCATTCAACTGGCCATCATCTTGGCCGTATCCATCTGAATGCATGAATATGCACATGCATATGTTTCGTATCGTCTCGGCGATCCGACACCCAAACTACAATGAAGATTGACTCCTAATCCACTGAAGCATATCGATCCCATAGGATTCCTTATGGTCTTTATCGCACATTTCGGACGAGGGAAACCCGTACAGATCAATCCGCTCTATTATAAGAATCCTCGCAAATGAGAGCTGATGGTAGCCCTTGCAGGACCGGCAACAAATTTCATTTTGGCAATCATAGGAATTCTCATAATTCTGATTTACGCGAAAATCATGTGATGAACACCGAATGATATCTTCCTCAATAATACCGATCTAATGATCAGTTTTCGGATAAATTTCAGTTTCTTGAATATCGCGCTCGCTATTTTCAACCTCATTCCTATCGCACCGTTGGACGGGTACAGACTGATAAAAATCCGATGGCATAAGTGAGCGGAATTTATGGAGAGATATGCGCGTTTTTCAGTGATTTTCGTGATATTGCTCGTATTCTTGGCAAGCCCTATTTTCGTAAAAGTCGTCACTTTCGTATTCAACTTTTTGTTTACTATCATCGGACAGGTTTTCTACTAAATATAATGAAAAACGAATAACGAATAATGAAAAACGTAAGAATTTACTATTTATTAATTACATGACCGAAAATATTCTCAAAACAAAGAGTTATGAATTCAGTATTAAAATTGTAAAACTTTATCAACATCTTTCTCAGGAAAAACAAGAATTCATCCTAAGTAAACAATTAATAAGATCATGAACAAGCATTTGAGCGTTAGTTCGTGAAGCTGAATTTGGACAATCAAGAGCAGATTTCATAAATAAAATGAGTATTGCACTCAAAGAAGCTAATGAGACTTTATATCGATTAGATATTCTTCTGGAAACTGAATATATTAATAAAAACGAATATACATCATTATATTATTTATGAGAAGAAATATTGAAAATACTTGTAGCAACTATAAAAACATCTAAGAAGAAAGATGGATATTAGTTAAAAATGATACCATCGTTTTTCATTTTTCATTTTTAATTATTCATTCATTAGTATGTTAGACAAGTTAGCAAACATAGAAAAAAAATATCTCGACCTCAGAGATCAGATGATGGACCCTGAGATTATTTCTGATACCAAAAAATCCATCCAGCTCAGCAAAGAATTATCAAGTCTCCAGGAGATTTACGACCTCTATCAAGAATATAAGAAAGCGCATCAGCAGAAAAAGGAAGCACAAGAGATGATAGACACGGAGCAAGATTCTGAGATGCTTGAGATGGCAAAAGAACAACTCAAGGAATCTGAAACCATCATCAACGATCTGGATCAGAAAATCAAGGTCGCGCTCCTTCCCAAGGATCCAAATGACGACAAAAATATCTTTTTGGAAATCAGGCCTGCAGCCGGCGGTGATGAAGCAGGATTATTCGCAGCGGAATTATTGAAAATGTATCTCGGATATGCGATGAAGAAATGATGGAAAGCGGAAATCGTGGAAGAACAGCTCTCCGATATCGGAGGGATAAAATTCGTGATGGTCAAAGTCAGTTGAAATAGTGTCTATTCGATAATGAAGTTTGAAAGCGGAGTCCATAGGGTACAGAGGATTCCGGCGACTGAATCGCAAGGAAGAGTCCACACCTCAACGGTAACGGTTGCGATAATGCCGGAAGCGGAAGATATCGATTTCAAGATCGACCCAAAAGAAGTGGAGATGGATACGTATGCGGCATCAAGCAGCGGAGGCCAGAACGCGAACAAGAATCAGACATGAGTGAGATTACGCCATTTACCAACCGGACTAATAGTAAATATATGAGACAGCAAATCACAGCTTCAGAATAAGGATAAAGCTTGGTCAGTGCTTAAAGCGAGATTGTATCAGATAGAATTGGATAAAAAAACTGCGGAGACGAAATCGCTCAGAGGCGATCAGATAGGAAACGGCGATAGATCAGAAAAAATCAGGACATATAATTATCCGCAGGATAGGATTACCGATCATCGCATCCACCAGTCATGGTCAAATCTTCCCGTCTTCATGACGTGAGAGATCGATGACATGATCAACGCTTTGGTGCTGGAGAATCAGACGAGGTTATTGCAAGAAAGCATGAAGTAATATTTATATTTTTTCTCTATACTATGAAAAAATTCCTCTTCACATTTCTCGCCATCATTATCGTAGTAGCTGGATATTTTCTGGTCAGCAGAAATATAGTCAAAGTGAATACAATCCCCGCTGGTTGGCTGACCTATACGGGTAATGGCGTTGAATTCAACTACCCTGCAACTTTCGGCGCTAATGTCTGGAGAGCTGTTACGTGGCCTCCAACCGTCATCACGGTCCCTGCTGACAAAGATCCTGTTGCATTTGGTTGTCCGAAGTTGAAAGATAGTGCAATAATAACTGAATCATGACTGTGAAAAATCAACAATATTCACTATACATTTTACCAATGAGAAGATGTAGGCGCTGGTCAACGCTATACGAGCTCTTGTTATATTTTTTCATGAACTGCCGTGAATTATGTCGTGGATTTTGAAATCCGATCGCACCTTGGCTGTCAGAATGGCGAATGCTGAGCATATTGCGGCACACCGTTTGAACAGGAATGCAGAAATTTTGATTTAACAAGAGATGTAGAAACGACTATTGTAAATATTATACGTTCACTAAAAGAAATTAAGTCCAATTAAATTTCAGTTTGCCGCAAAAAATCATTTGTAAATTACATAATAATTTATATTATCCATCCTATCTTAGACTAAAAAAAAACGCCTCATTTTTGGACACTACCACAAAAACCTAGGTAGTACAAGTTGTTTTATTTAGTCTTTTTTTATTTTTAAGAAACCATCATGAAACTGATTTTCGTCACGGGAGGAGTGATTTCCGGTCTAGGAAAATGAATAACCGCGGCTTCGATAGGAAAGCTGCTCAAAGCATGCGGATACAAGATAGATATTATGAAGATGGATCCGTATCTGCAGATAGATGCTGGGACGATGTCGCCGTTTGAACATGGTGAAACCTTTGTGACTACTGATGGCTTTGAGGCTGATCTGGATTTGGGACACTATGAAAGATTTATCGATCAATACATGACAAGCAAAAGCAGCGTCACTTCGTGACAGATTTACCTGTCCGTCATCCAGAAAGAAAGAAGAGGTGATTTCCTTGGAAGGACTGTCCAAGTGATTCCACATATCACGAATGAGATCAAGGATAGAATCAAAGCTTTTGCCGCTAATAATGAAGTCACTATTATAGAAATATGATGAACTATCTGAGATATCGAAGGATTGCATTTTATCGAAGCGGTAAGACAGCTTCGTCAGGAATTGGGCAGAGAAAATGTCATGATGGTGCATGTGGCGCCTATGATCAGTGTCTCCACTTCAGGAGAGATGAAATCCAAAGCTATCCAGCATTCGGTCATCAAACTCAGGGAATTAGGCATACACCCAAGTATACTCGTCTGTAGAACACGTGAATCAATAGATGATGACCTCAAAAAAAAATTATCTATGTTTACTGATATAGATTCCGATCATATCATAGAAGCACTGGATCAAAAATCCATTTATAACGTACCAATCGCATTACAACAACAAAATCTTCATCTGCTTATACAAGAAAGGCTGCTCTGAGAAAAGAGTGAACCTGATATGGAAAACCGGGGAAAATTAGTTTACAAAATGATGAATCCA
The DNA here is from genome assembly GCA_903904875.1 of uncultured bacterium. GTDB lineage: Bacteria > Patescibacteriota > Gracilibacteria > Absconditabacterales > Absconditicoccaceae > CAJBLF01. Next base: position 14,206 of record CAIVEC010000049.1, read on the forward strand.
AAACAAACCATCCATATCGCATTGGCGGGAAAATACACGCATCTCACCGATAGTTATATGAGCGTCATCGAAGCGTTGCAACATGCAGGAGTCTCATTTGATTGTGCAGTCAAAATACATCTGCTGGATATGGAATCCTTCGAAGGGAAAAATCGGGAAGAAAAATTATCCGCCTATATCAAGGAGCATGAAATCAAAGGGATTGTAGTTCCTGGCGGTTTCGGCTCAAGAGGCACAGAATGAAAGATAAATATAGCGAATTATTGCAGAGTGAATAATATCCCGTATCTTTGATTATGTCTTGGATTACAGATCGCTGTCATCTCGTTCGCGAGAAATGTCTGCGGAATAACTCAAGCAAACTCTACGGAATTTGATGAACAGACAATAGATCCTATCATAGACATCATGGAAGATCAAAAAAACATTGCGAACAAATGATGAACCATGCGTCTTGGATTATACGAAGCGGTATTGAAGAAAGGAAGCAAGGTACAGAAAATGTATGGTCAAGATACTATCCAGGAAAGGCATCGTCACAGATACGAAGTCAATCCAGCCTATCATGAAGTCCTCCAGAAAAATGGCATGGTCATCAGCGGAATGTCGCCAGATGGAAAATTAGTGGAATATATAGAATTACCAAACCATATCTATTATACTGCCACCCAATCACATCCGGAATTCAATTCCAGGTTGGATAAACCTCATCCCCTCTTCGTCTGACTCATCAAAGCCTGCTTATAGAAAAAAGCTAAGTGAACACACTTAGCCATAGATTTATTTGGTCCAACGGAGTAAATTCTTGAATGCATTTTTTATATCGCAATTGCGATTCCGGTAGTTAGGCACCGCTTTATCAAAAATGTTATTATTTTCGATATAATCACGAATCTTATCTACATACGGTTCCACTTCATTTATTACGGGTTCATACGCAAAAATATGTGTTTTTTTAGAGGAATCTATACCTGCGTAGGGTTTTTTCCTGATCCTAACCGAAGATAAGAATACTTTGTTGGCAGGAATGATAGCCCACGGATGATCAATAAGATCGTCCAGATATGCACCATGAATTAGTGCTAAATCTTCATCGTGGAACTCCACTTGTTTTATAAAAAATATTCTACCACTCTTCCAGTTATGTGCTAACAAAACCAGAGGGTGTTGATGCACTTCTGCTGGTAACAAGACATGACGCTGAAGATCAGCTCCAGAGACAATATTAAAATGAGGTTTTCCTTTTCCTTTACCCTTAGCGGTAGCATTCGTTCTTGCCTCATCACGAGTTTCTCCTTCGGCGATGATTTCATCATTATCGTCCAATGCTACATATACATTGGGTAGTACATTCCAGAGGGGATTGAATTTTTTTAGCATAGTTATATTTTTTTATATGTTTGACATTTTTGTTTTTTTATGTGTATATAAAAATCCATCAGTAAATCAATAGATTATAAAAAAAAGCTAAGTGAACACACTTAGCTGGAGAGTAGTTTTATTATTATTTCTCTTCTTTATCTTCCCGTATCTGGCCGTTAAGGATCTTGAACATATTTTGGATTTTAATGTTCTGTGCCTTATGATTTTGGATAGCGGAAGAAATGGGGTTCACTTGTATGTACTTGCGGATTTTTTGCACATACGGTTTCACTTCTACGATTACCGGCTCATAAACGAAATACCGTTTACCATCATCATAATAACATTCTTCGATGGTTGTAGAGAAGAGATATGCGTCGGTAAGCATAAGCCAGGGCATCGCAAGCAGATCTTCCAGATAGAGTCCTCTGACCAAGACCTTTTCTTGTAGATTTCCATTGGTCTTTCGAACGTTCTTGATCCAGAACAATTTCCCTTTTTTCCAGTCTCGATTTTGATCCGCCATCAGCACCAAGGAATGTTGGCTGATATCCTTCAATTCGATTATGGGTCGCCAAAGTTGCCGTCTATTAAGTATATACGGAGAACGTTCTCCGGCAATGATAGCGTGACTTTCGGCTCTATCGGGCGTATCGCCATGAGCGACTTCTTTGAGTGTATTGTTTAATGCTGTATACGCGTGTGGCGTACTCCATAAGGGTCGATGTGTTTTTAGCATAGCTTTATTTTTTTGTATATATTTGACATTTTTATATTTTTATGTGTATATAAAAATCCATCAGTAAATCAATAGATAAAAAAAATAAATGGAAAGCATTTGGTCTGTTGAAATAGGAGAAATCACTTCTTTTTTATTACTTGACTTTCTTATAAAAATTTATATATTATAAAAAATAAAATACATATAAAACCAAAAAACAAAATACTATGAAAACATTCGAAACACAACTGAAAAAAGCCAGGACAAGATCGTTCGGCTATCTGTTTTGTGCACTATTTATGGTGGAATCCTTTATTTACATCGTAAGCAAAGGACCTGTCATGTATAATGATTATCTCTTCTTGGCACTCCTCATTACGATTGTGTGTTTTATCTTAGAAATCATGCATTTCTATTGTGCATATTACTATTTTCCCAAGAAGTACGGAAAGATGAAAGAAAAAACACAGGTGATTGACTGGGGAAATTCCGCCGATTGGTCTAGTTTGAGAGGTATTATCGCAATGTTGATATTCCCAATCCCCATTATTCTCTCCTCTTGTGCAAAACAAGGAGGTGGAGATTGGTTTTGGTTGATCGGTATAAGTATTTTGACCATCACTCTTCATCTTATACTCAGATCTACTACTCAATCGTCTCGCTATGTATTGGAGAAGCAGATTACGATTGATCTCAAATATTTTCTCCCACAATATTATATTTCCAGCAAAAACATAACCGTTATGTATTGTGTACCAATAGATGGTGATAATATAGAATACCGCAATATTGCCATCAAAGCGGCAGTCCAAAAGGAGGAAGAAATAAAGAAATCGAAAGAAGAAACGGACCAGAAGATTAAAGACACAAGCAAATCCATTAGCGAAGAAATTTTCGGAAAAAATTAATGAAACTATTATCTATCATAGCCGGCTGTATATAGCCGGTTTTTTTTATTCTCAAAAAAACTCTACAGTCACTGCAGAGCTTTTTTTATTTTTTTCTATCTAAGGTCTATCGACTAAAGTCTTATTATTCTGCGTCCATAGCTTTGATCTTTCCTGATCTCTCTTCGATGATTTTCTTTGCGACATTATCAGGCACTTTTTCGTATGATGAGAAGTGCATGGATGATTGTGCTCTTCCCTGGGTATTTGATCTCAAGTCAGTCGTATATCCGAACATCTCAGACAAAGGGACTTTCGCTTTGATGACGGCAGCATTTCCTCTCTTATCTTGTCCTTGGATCATTCCTCTTCTTGATGAAAGGTCTCCCATCACTTCTCCCACATAATCTTCCGGAGTCACTACTTCTATGTCCATGATCGGTTCGAGAATAATCGGACCTGCTTTGGCGAAAGCGTCTTTGAACGCTCTATAGGTAGCGATTTTGAACGCGATTTCTGATGAATCCACATCATGATAGGATCCGTCATAAGGAACAACTCTTACATTGATGATAGGATATCCAGCTAATACTCCTTGCGCAACGGTTTCTTTCGCTCCCTTATCGATTGCAGGGATAAATTCTTTCGGGATATTACCTCCTGTCACTTCGTCTTTGAATTCGTACTCCTTCTCCATATTTTTTTCAAGTCTGAGCAATACGTGACCGAATTGTCCTCTACCTCCTGTCTGTCTCTTGAAGATTCCTTCTCCCTTAGCATTTTGAGTAATAGTCTCTCTGTAGGCAACTTGCGGTTTACCCGTATTCACTTCCACTTTATGTTCTCTCTTGAGTCTATCTACGATGATTTCCAAATGAAGTTCTCCCATTCCTGCAATGATTGTCTGATTGCTTTCCGGATCAGTATAATATTTGAATGAAGGATCTTCGTAGGCAAGTTTAGAAAGTGCGATACCCATCCTTTCCTGGTCGGCTTTGGATTTTGGTTCGATAGCGATATCGATAACTGGCGCTGGGAATTCCATCTTCTCTAATATAATTGGATTTTTCATATCACATAAGGTATGCCCTGTCCTGGTATCTTTGAGTCCAAGGAAGGCACAGATGTGTCCTGCATGAATTTCAGAAATTTCTTCTCTCTTGTTGGCGTGCATAAGCAAAAGTCTACCTACTCTTTCTTTTTGTCCTGTAATAGGATTGAGTAAAGC